>NZ_JBDUCX010000375.1:0-4152 GCF_040003245.1 Chthoniobacter sp. | reverse complement strand
GGCGGCGGCCATACAAGGCTTCAAGTTAACGGGCAGCGCGGGGTATCGCAGTTCCTGCACGCCGATATCTTCCTTCGCCGCGAGCGCTGCGGCGACGCCCGCGCTTTGTCCCAGGATCATCCACGTCGGCTCCACGCGTATCGAGCAATAGGCAACGTGCGTGCAGGACAATGCCACCGGCACGAGCAGATTCGTGCATTCGGCGGCCTGCGGCGTGAGGCTGCGGTAGGGAACCTGATAGGCCACACCATGCTTTTGTCCCGTGGCGCGGACCGGCAGAATCGTCCCTTCATCCACCACGGCATCCGGCGTGGCCACGCGCTGGCAGTCGTGCGAGTCGATCGGAAACGAAGACACCACGATAGCGTCCTCCTTGCCCGGTTGTTCCTGGATGTCTTTCTGGCTCAACACATACGCGCCCCGCATACGGCGCCCTTCCCGCACGTAGAGCTGGGGAGACCAGTGTTCGTAATCGGGAAACTCATCGGCACACAACCCCAGCTCAGCCATTTGCTTCCGCAATTCCTCCGGCACTGCCGGATCGCTCGTCAGAAAATGATACAGCTCCAACGTGTATTCACGATGCGCCTGCCAGATGTCCGCGCGTCCCGCTTCATCGGCCTCGCACCAGCCATTCCCCGCGTCCACCAACCCCATCGAGAATTGCTTTCCGATACCGTTGTTCGCATCGAACTTTCCACCCGGCAACGGATAGAGATCCCAAAGCAGGACCGGCTTCTTCTCCTGCGCGAAATAGCGCCGCACCACCTCGAACCGCGCGGGATCATAATGAGCCGGTTCCGGAAAAGGCACCCGGTTGGCCGCTTCCTTCGTCAGGCACAGCCGGAAGCTATACACCATCACGCGGCGATCTCCCTCCTCCATCGCACCCGCATCCGTGGTGGTGATCAACGGGAGCATTTTACCCGCGGCATCGAAGCCCGAGATCGGCATCTTCGCCTTGGGATATTGCCGGCCAGCCAGTGATTCACCGAACTCCGCCCGGCCCTCGCGCCCAATCGTCCAGCTCACGCCGGCCGCCGCCATGAGATCGCCCTCGTAGCTGGCATCGATGAAGACTTTCGCGCGAAACTCGCTGTCACTCGTCACGACCTGGCGAATCCGCGCGCCCTCCTTTTCCACGGTTTTCAAAACATGCCTCGGCAAGACCCGCACCTTCGCCTCCTCGAGCATCGCCTTCGTGACCCGCATCGCCACATGGGGTTCATAAGTCCACGGGCGAATATCTTTTTCGCTGACCTTGTACGGCAGTTCCACATCGCGTTGCCGGTAATCCTTCTCCACCCGGCCTTGCCACTCCTCAAACAGCCCCAGCACCGTGCTCCGCACCGTCTGGTTCGAGTCGCTGAAACACAACCCGCCGGTGTTCACGCCACCAATGTGCTCCGTCGGTTCCAACAAGATGACCGACGCGCCCTCCCGCGCCGCCGCGATCGCCGCGCAGAATCCGCCCGGCGTTGCTCCATAGACAATGACATCGCACTCCGTCGCGGCATGCAGCCAGCAACCAAGAGCGAGAAAAAGGGCGATCAATCTTTTCATGAAGAGCAAATACCGGAAACTGTGGCCGAACACAGCGCCAATCCTCCATGAACCAAGGCGAATTTCTCACGCGGCTTAGCATCTGGCTGGCGTTAATCGCCTATGTCGTCGCCGCGGGGATGATGTTGCACGCTCGCGGACGCGAACCGTGGTGGGGACGTGCCCGCTGGGCGTGGACGATCGGGTGCGGCTTCTTCCTCTGCCACCTGCTCTGTGCATTTGCTTATTTTCATCACTGGAGCCACGCGGAGGCGTATGGAGAAACCGCACGTCAAACCGCCGCGCTGACCGGTTGGCATTGGGGCGGCGGCATTTACTTCAACTACGTCTTCGCCGCTGCGTGGCTGGCCGACACACTCTGGTGGTGGGTGGCCCCGCAGAGTTTCGTCCGCCGCCCGATGTGGGTGACCGCTCTCTGGCACGGTTTCTTTTTCTTCATGGTCTTCAACGGCACGATCGTCTTCGGTCATGGTCCCGTCCGCGTGCTGGGCGTGGTCATTTCCCTTACCCTCACCGCCCTCTGGCAGCGCCGACGCAAAGGGCATCCGAGGACTAAGAACTAAGCACTAAGCACTTCTTTCGCTGTTTATCTTCGCCATTATATCCCCCCTCCCCATGGCCCTCTTCCAACTCGACCCCGCCAGCATCGCCGCCCGCGTGCGTGCCTCCGACCAATCCGTACCGCTGCCCACGCTCGCCGCCTCCATCGCGCGCGGCATTCTTGGTTTCACCATCGTCAGCGTCGCAGGCTTTCTGCCCTGGCCCATCATGGACCGCTGGTTCTCGCATCCCACCGAGATGGAGCTCTATCTCGCCTGCACCGCCGTCTTCATCGGCTTGAGCGGGCCGTGCCTGCACCGGCTCATCATCGGTCCCGGTTCGCTCTCGCGCTTTTACAAGCTCTTCGCCCTCGCCTTCCTCGCCTACGCCGCCCTGTGGGTCACATTCTGGGTGATGCTGCGCGGTGACACCGGCAGTCTCGCTGGTCTCCTCGGCGGCACCGCCGCCATGGGCGCGATCCTCACCCTTGCTTTCGACCATCCGCGCGCCATGCCCAGAGCCATCGTCGCCCTCTTCGTCCTCAATACCATCGGCTACTACGCCGGCGGCAAGATCGAAGGCAAGCTCGCCATCGATCACCGCCTCGCCGCGATGCTGCTTTGGGGCGCCTGTTACGGCATCGGCTTCGGCGCGGGGCTCGGCGCCGCTTTTTACTTCTGCCAGGAACGCGCCCGGGCCCTCCTGCGCACAGACTAACATCGCGCGATAGCTCTCCCCCCTAGCCATGAAACTCCTCCCCACTCTGCCCACCTTCTTCTGCGCGCTGCTGGTCGCGACCGCCAGCATCCTGGCGGCCGGTGAAGAACCCAAACCTTATCAAGTCCGCCCTGTCACCATTTGGAGCGACGGCACGCGCATGGCCGGTGATCTGTATCTGCCCACGGATTTGAAGGATGGCGAGAAGCGCGCGGCGATCGTGTTTTGCGCCGGCACGGGCGGAACCAAGAAGAACAACGGCGCACTCTACGGCGCACGCTTTGCCCGCGAAGGCTTCGTCGTGCTCGCGTTCGACTATCGCGGCTGGGGCGAAAGCGACGGCAAGCTCATGCTCGCCGAGCCGATGCCAAAGCCGGACGAAAAAGGCGAAGTCACCGTGAAAGCCAGGCCGATTCGCTGGCAGATGGATCTCTCCGACCAGACGTTCGACATTCGGTGTGCACTAAGTTTCCTCGCCGGCGAACCCTGCGTGGACGCGGAACGCCTGGGCATCTTCGGCACGAGCTACGGCGGCGGGGTGGTCACGTGGGTCGCGGGCAATGACCCACGGGTCAAATGCGTCGTCGTCCAGGTGCCCGGTATGGGCGGAGGCCGTGGCCCCGCAGCGGCCAAGTATGCCAGCGACCTAGCCGTGAAGCAGGCCCGCGGCGAAACCGAACCGGTGCCCATCGACACCGGCAAGCTCACCGGCAAGATGGCCGCTTACCCGCAGATGCGCGTCAATCCCGCCAAAGGCATCGGCTACTCGGCGATCGAAGCGGCCGCGAAGATCAAAGCGCCCACACTGATCCTCGTGGCGGAGAACGAAGAGCTGATGAATAACGACGCGAACGGCAAACGCGTGTTCGAGATCTTGCAGGGCAACAAGGTGCCCGCCGAATATCACGTCCTCCCCGGGATCACCCACTACGGTGTTTACCGCGAAGCCTTCGCGGAAGCGACTCGCTTGGAAGCGGCGTGGTTCGTGGCGCATCTGACGCGGCGGGACGGTAACTAGGCTCGTTTCCCTCGCACTCTCATGAAATGGTCCTTCTCGTGTTCCTCTGTGCCGCACAGGTGCTGGCCGGTCATGCCAACGCCGAGTTTCCTGCCTCTTCGCTGTTTCAAGTGGGTGACAAGGGGGTGAGGTCGATATCGAACTCGCCCGTCGTCTCCGCTCGAGCTTGTGGGGCGCAATTTGTGGCGTTGGCCGCTATTTATAAACAGTTTATGACGCGCGCTCCTCGTTATCTCATTGCGTGAAGTCCGACGATTGGTCTAGCCCGGATATTTCATCCTTTCTGCAAAAAGTTAGCGAAGTCCCCGCGGTAA
>NZ_JBDUCX010000176.1:0-14121 GCF_040003245.1 Chthoniobacter sp. | reverse complement strand
ATCCTTCCGGCGGCAGCGAACCTGTGGGTCCAGCCCACGCCCGCCTTCGAACGCATCCAGGAGATGATGCGGAACGCGGGAATGACGCCGCAGCGCCAGGAATTGATGAACACCGCGACCAAGGCGAGCATCTCGGGGAAACTCAAGCGGCTGCAGAAAGAGACGCGCGGGTAGGGGCTCTCATTGTTCCTATTCCTCCTATTCTTCCTATAGGGGAAGAATAGGAGGAATAGGACTTACCGCTTCGGCGGCGGCACCAGCACTGACTGCATCCCAGCCGCGGTCGCGGCGGCGATGCCGGTGGCGGTGTCCTCGAAGACGAGGCAGCGTTCGGGGGCGACGTCGAGGCGCAGGGCGGCTTCGAGGAACGGGTCGGGTGAGGGTTTGCCGCGCTGATAGTCTTCGGAGCAGACGATCGCCTGGAAGAGCTCGGCGATGCCGAGGGCGCGCAGCGTATTCATGACGATGCGGCGGTGTCCTCCGGAGGCGACGGCGAGCGGCTTGTGGCCGTGATATTGCCGGGCGAGGGCGACGACCGGTTCGATGGCGGCGATCTCGTGGCTCATCTCCAGGAAGAGCGATTCCTTGTGCGCGACGGTCTCTTCCACCGGCAGGTTGTAGCTGTGGCGTTCGTTCAGGATCTCGACGATGCGGGCGGTGGGCACGCCGCCGAGCTCGTAGAACATCGCCTCGGGGAAATTGAGGGCGTGGTCGCCGAGCGCCGTGAGCCACGCCTTGTAATGCGTGGGCATGGTGTCGGCGAGGGTGCCGTCGCAGTCGAAGATATAGGCAGCGAAATCCCCGGCGGGCAGATCGAGCTGGAAGTTGGCGGTGTACTGCACGTCGCGTCAGCCTTCAAAGGCCCGGGCGACGATGGACACGTTGTGGCCCCCGAAACCGAAGCTGTTGTTCAGTGCGACCTTGACCTGATGCTCGCGCGCGGTCAGCGGCACGAAGTCGAGGTCGCATTCTTCACCGGGGGTATGAAGATTGACGGTCGGCGGAATGACGCCGGTATTGATGACCTTGAGGCACGCCACGGTCTCCACCGCGCCGGCCGCGCCGAGCAGGTGGCCAGTCATGGATTTGGTCGAAGAGACGAGCATGTGACCGCGGGCGTGGTCGCCGAAGACGGCCTTGACCGCGCGCACCTCGGCGATGTCGCCGACGGGCGTGCTGGTGCCGTGAGCGTTGATGTAATCGACGTCCGTGGTGTTGAGGCCGGCCTTGCCGAGTGCCATGCGCATGCTGCGCTGCGCCTGCTCGTGATTTGGGAGCGGTGCGCTCATGTGATAGGCGTCGCTGGTCAATCCGTAGCCGACGATCTCGCCATAAATGCGCGCGCCCCGCTTCTTGGCGTGCTCCAGTTCCTCGAGCACGATGATGCCGGCGCCTTCGCCCATCACGAAGCCGTCGCGATCCTTGTCCCAAGGGCGTGAGGCCGCGGTGGGATCGTCGTTGCGGGTGGACATCGCTTTCATCGCGGCGAAACCGCCGATGCCGAGCGGCACGATGGCCGCTTCACTGCCGCCGGCCACAAACGCGTCGGCATCGCCTTCGCGGATCATGCGCCACGCTTCGCCGATGGAATGCGCGCTGGTGGCGCAGGCGGAGACGGTGGCGTAGTTCGGTCCTTGCAGGCCAAATTCCATGCTCACCATGCCGCTGGCCATATTGCCGATGAGCATGGGAATCATGAACGGGGAGAGACGATTGGGCCCCTTGTTCATGAGCACGGTGTGCTGGTCGGCCGTGGTCTTCAGGCCGCCGATGCCGGAGCCGATCATGCATCCGAAGCGCTCGGGGTCGCCGAGAGGCTCGGTCAGGCCGGCGTCGATCATCGCCTGCTTTGCCGCGGCGATGGCGAGCTGCGTATAGCGGTCGGTCCGGCGCACGTCCTTGGGCGTCTTGAAATGGGGCAGCGGGTCGAAGTCGCGAACCTCACCGGCGATTTTGCAATCGAAGGCGCTCGCATCAAAATGCGTGATCGTCCCGATGCCGCTGCGGCCGGCGACGAGGTTCTGCCAAAATGTTTCGACGTCGTTCCCGACGGGCGTAATAACACCCATTCCAGTGACGACGACTCTGCGAGGATGACTCATAGGGCGCGCAAAGTGAGCGGAGAACGGGATGGGTGGCAAATGGAAATTCGCCAGACAGTGCGATTTGCGGGGCAATGCCCCAGGAAGGTTTTTGGGAGCAGGAATTTTTTCAACGGCTTAATTTACCTTAATCCACCTTAATTCAGCTTAATTGCCCAGTGTGAGGCGGGGTCGGAGATGAGTGGGATTTTGGTGGGAATCATGACCTGCGGGTGCGTGGGACTGGGAGCGAGCTGTCCGGTCGTCCACGCCGGTAGCGGCGCTCGCGGGGCGTCGGTCCCAATATAAAGGTCGGAACTAGCCGGGACTTGTCTGAGGGGTAGAGAAAATGGGCCTGGCTGGAACGTCGGTGCGTTGCCAGGCGTGGATGGAAAGCGGCTTCGGGATGCGCGCGAAGCTCGCCAAGAGCGCCAAGGGAAGGCAGACCCGGAATACCTTGGCGTCCTTCGCGCGCCACCGGGTCGGAGATAGTCGGAACTAGTCGGATATCCTCTGTAAACGCCACTTGAGAAGGTAGTCGGAAAGCCTTCTTTGCGCAGGCTTGCATGTCCTCATTATTGAGTGATATATTTACCACAGCGCGATATATAAGCGCTCAAATATGCGGTGTCAAATGGACAGAGGAAGGGACCAAACTTTTAGAAATCCGTATTCGGCTCGGTGAGATCAAGGTCCTTGATCCACGCGTTACGATAGCGCACATCGTGCCCCTCGCACTGGAGCTTGAGCCCTTGGGGGGTGTCGGTGATGCCTTTGCCGCCGTCGTTGCCGCCATCGATACCGGATTTGGGCCCGCCCCACACCTGGCTGATGGACACGTTGGTGTGCACCTTTTTCCCGTTGAAATACATCGAGACGAGCGGCTTCTCGACCAATTTGCCGTCCTTGAAGCGCGCGGCGCGGAAAACGATGTCGTAAGCGTTCCATTTGCCGATGCCGAGGTAGGCGTCGTAGGGGGAGTCGGTTTCATTGATCACCGCGCCCATGCCGTGCTTCGTCTTGTCGCCGTCGAAGATTTGAATCTCGTAGCGGTTTTGCAAATAGACGCCGCTGTTGCCGCGCGGGTTCATGATGAGGAACTCGATGTGCAGCCGGAAATCGCGATAGGCTTTTTTCGTGACGATATCCGCCGCACCAAACTTCCCGCCATCCGCGGCGCGGTCATCGGTCATCACCGTCGTCCCGCCATCGACCGGATCGGGCATGATCTTCCACTGGATGGGCATCGCCGACTTGAAGCCCGGGCCTTCCCAGTAGATCCATTTGGCATCGAGCATCTCGCGGGAACCATCGATGATCGTTTCCGCGCCCGCGATGGGCTTCGCCCCGACGCCGGTTGCCGGGTCGGCCGCCAGCGTGGCGGAAGCAGTGAGCATCAAGGAAAAGACAGCACGAACGAGGAGGGAGGAAGACATAGGAGGGGGAAATGAAGTGCTGGAGTCTAGGAACAATAACGGGCGTGGAAATCACATTCTCCACGTCACTCGTGGCGCAGGGCGTCGATGGGGTCGAGGTGCCTCGTGCCCAAACTCTATTTGGGCACGCATTTGTCCCGGCAACTCCATTGCCCGTATTCTGCTGCGCATGCGCAGCCGCCACCGCATCAACGAGCCCGACATGGCGCATTTCATCACGGCAACTGTAGTCGAATGGCTGCCGATCTTCATGACGGCCGCCTGTTGCGACATCCTCATCCGCTCACTGGAGCATTGCCGCGTCCACAAGCAGCTTCGGGTGCATGCTTGGGTCATTCTCGATAACCACTTCCACGCCATCGTCGCGGGGCCGTCTCTCGCCGAGACAATCCGCGATTGGAAGCGCTTCACGGCGGGCGCGCTGCTCAAGCAATTGCGCGAAGAGCGGCGCGAATGGTTGCTCAATCAACTGGCCTACTACTGCGCGGCGCACAAAACGGCGAGCGAGCATCAAGTCTGGCAGGAGGGCGTGCATCCCCAGGCCATCGTGAGCGATGAGATCATGCTGCAAAAGCTGGAGTATGTGCACAATAATCCGGTGAAACGCGGCATGGTGGCTTCGCCGGAGCATTGGCGATACTCATCCGCCCATGAGTGGCTGACGGGAACGGTACCGGTGTTGAAGTGCGACGCATGGCGCTGAGCGCTACTCGATTCCGGAAGCCTGCCCGCAGAACACCCCCGCCATGCGAGATGGAATCTCGCTCCCAAGCGCGTGCCCAAATGGAGTTTGGGCACGAGAGCCGGGATGGAATGTTGAGATCGCGAGCGATGGCGGTCTTGGAAATCACATTCTTAACTTCACTCGTGGCGCAGGGCGTCGATGGGGTCGAGGTGGGCGGCTTTCCACGCGGGGTAGCTGCCGAAGACGAGGCCGACGATGGAGCAGATGACGAGCGCGAGGATGGTCCAGTCGATGGGGTAGGCAGGGGGGAGATGGAGAAAATAGACGGCGAGGAGGCGGGCGCCGGTGAGGCCGGAGGCGATGCCGAGGAGGCCGCCGAGCTGGCAGAGGACGACGGCTTCCATGAGGAATTGGGTGAGGATGGAGCTGCGGCGCGCGCCGAGGGCGCGGCGGATGCCGATCTCGCGGGTGCGCTCGGTGACGGAGACGAGCATGATATTCATGATGCCGACGCCGGCGGCGAGGAGAGCGATGGAACTGACGAAGGTGAGGCCGAGGCGCACGGTGCGCGTGACCTTTTCGAACTGCTCGATCAGCGCCGCGCTGGTCAGGATCTCGAAGTCGTCATCGTCGCCGGGCGGGACTTTGCGGATGGCGCGCAAGAGGCCGCGCGCTTGCTCGACGGTGTCGGCGAATTGCGCGGCATCCTCAACGCTGACGAGGATGGAGATTTCGGCCCAGCGTCCGTAGCGATTGAGGCCGGTGGTGATGGGCAGGACGACGATGCCGCGGGATTCGTTGTCGCCGGAGGTGGCGCGCTCGAAGACGCCGACGACGGTGTAGGGGATGGAGGCCAGCTTGATGCGCTGGCCGATGGCGGAGCCGTGGGGAAAGAGCACGCGGGCCACGACGTCGTTGAGCACGCAAAGATCGCGCGCCGCCTCGATATCGGATTCGAGCAGGGAGCGGCCTTCGGTGATGGTCCACTGGTTGGTCCCGAAGACACCGGTGGTGGCGCCTTCGATGGAGACATTCGGTGGGGTCTTGCCGTGGACCGAGGTGACTTCGCGGTTGTTGAAATTCGCGTGCAGACCGATGAAGGGCGCGAAATCCGCCTTCTGCTGAAAGCGTTTGGCGACCGGATAGTCGATGTCGCGCCGGCGGTAGAATTTCATCATGGTGTCGCGTCCGCCGCCGAAGAAGATGCCGGGCATCTTTTGCATGGCGAAGGTTTTGCTGCCGAGACCGCCAAGCTGGTTCTCGATGTTGTTTTGCATGGCGCGCATGGCCGTCATGACGAGGATGATCGAGAACACGCCGACGAGGACACCGAGCAGCGTGAGACCGGAGCGCAGCTTGTGCGCGGCGATGGAGGACAGGGCCAGGGTGGCGCTCTCGCGGATTTCGATGAGCAGGCGTCTCATGGGGAAGTGCTTAGTGCTTAGTGCTTAGTGGGGAAGTCGCGGAGTTGTTGCTGAGAACTGAGCACTAAGCACTAAGCACTCACTCTTGCCGCAACGCCTCCACGGGGCTGAGACGCGAGGCGCGCCAGGCGGGGAGAAAGCCGGAGACGACCCCGGTGATGACCGCGACGGCGAGGGCCAGGATCACGACGGAAAGGGAGAGCGAAGCCGCGGGGACGAAGCGGCGCGCGAAGGCGATGGCGGCGGCGGCGAAGCCGATGGCGATGACGCCGCCGAAGAGGCAGATGCCGGCGGCCTCGAGCAGGAACTGGAGCAGGATGGTGCGGCGCCGCGCGCCGAGCGCCTTGCGCAAGCCGATCTCGCGGGTGCGCTCGGCGACGGAGACGAACATGATGTTCATGATGCCGATGCCGCCGACGAAGAGGGACAGCCCGGTGATGAAGAAGCCGCAGGTGGCGATGATGGCGGTGACTTTGCCGAACTGCCCGAGGAGTTGTTCCTGCTGGTTGATGGCGAAGTCGTCCGGGCGCCCCGGGGCGAGGCGGCGGATCTTGCGCATGAGGCCGCGCGCTTCCTCGCGGGCGGTCACGATGTTCGCCGGATCGCCGATCTTGATCTGGATGGAGCAATTCGGATCCGAGAGGTAGCCGCGGATCATTTTGCCGATGGGAATGACCACCTGGTTGTCGAGGCTGACCTGGCCGAATGCCGTGCCGCGTTTGGCGAACACGCCGATGACGGTGTGCGACTGCTCGCCGAGGCGGATCACCTGGCCGAGGGGCGATTCGCCGGGGAAGAGCTGCTCGGCGATCTCCGCGCCGATCACGCAAATGTCGCGGTTGCCGTCGGCCTCGGCCTTGGTCATGAAGCGCCCGGCGGCGAGGGTGCTGCCGCCGGTGACGAGGAATTGCTCGGTCGTGCCGATGACGGTGGCGCTGCTGGAACTGCGCGGGCCGCGGCGCACGGAATCGACCATGTGCATGACCGTCGGGGCCACGCCGAGCACCATGCCGAGGTCGCGCTCGAGCGCCCGCGCCTGCCGCAGCGTGATCTTCGGGCGCTTTTGCACGGCCTCCCATTTCTGGTCCGATTCGATGAACCACTCGCGCTGGTCGATGTAGAGCACGTCGGTCCCGAGAAAGGAGATGGCCTCGTGGAAAGCGCGGTCGAGTTCCTCCAGCGCCGTGGCCATGAGCGAGACGGTGACGATGCCGATGACGACGCCGAAGGTCGTGAGTCCGGAGCGCAATTTATTCGCGCGGATGGCGTCCCACGCGATGCGTGCGCCCTCTTGCAGCTCAGCGGCGAAGTTCATGCGCGGAGCCCACGATGGTGTCCAGAAATTCCTAGGCGTGACGAAGGCGCTCTATCAGGCCAAAGGCCTGAAGCAAGCCAGCCTAGGGCAGAGCGAGTCCGCGAGCGTCGCCCTAGGTAGGTCATGCCAATCGGCCCAGCCCCAAGGGGGCGAAACAAGATATGGAAACCTTGATTCTTTGTTTCGCCCCGTTGGGGCTTACGCTCGTTTGCGATCATTACCCAGGGCGTTGCCCTGGGCTGGCTTGTTTGCGGGCCTTCGGCCCTCACTCGTCGCTGCCAGAATGAGGAATGTGTAAGCACGACTTAGACAGGTACGGGTTCATCGCTGGCCACAAGGCCATCGCGGATGCGGATGATGCGCCGCGCGTGCCGGGCGACGGCTTCTTCGTGCGTGACGACGAGCAGCGTGTGGCCGGCGCCGTGCAGTTGCTTGAAGAGCTCGAGGATTTCCTCGCCGGTACGCGTGTCGAGATTGCCGGTGGGTTCGTCGGCCAGCAGGATGGAAGGGTGATTGACGAGCGCCCGCGCGATGGCGACGCGCTGCCGCTGACCACCGGACATTTCATTGGGCCGGTGATGCACGCGGTCGCCGAGGCCGACGGATTGCAGCGCGTTGAGCGCGATATCGCGTCGTTCATCGATGTCCGCGCCGGCATAGACGAGCGGGAGCTCGACGTTGCGCAAGGCCGTGGCGCGCGCGAGCAAATTGAACGTCTGGAAGACGAAACCGATCTCGCGATTGCGGATGTCGGCCAGTTCGTCGTCGTCCATCTCGGCCACGCTGTGTCCATTCAGTTCATAACTGCCGGAGGTCGGCGTATCGAGGCAGCCGAGGACATTCATCAGCGTGGATTTCCCGGAGCCGGATGGCCCCATGATGGCGACGTACTCGCCCCGCTCGACGGCGATCGAGACGCCGCGCAACGCATGCACCGTCTCCACGCCCATCACGTAGGAACGGCAGATGGTATCGAGCCGGATGAGGCTCATAGGGGGAGCGGAGCCAACATCCAACATCCAATTGTCCCCACGGCACCACGGACTTCTCGCCAAGCCTCGAATTCCAACGCCCAACATCCAATGGCGCAAGCGCACGTGCGACAGCGTCTCTTCCATTGGATGTTGGATGTTGGGTGTGGGATGTTGGATGTTCTGGCCATCTTCATTTCCCTTTCTTCGCATCCCCACCGAACTTCACTTTCTTCCCATCCTCCAAATCCTTGCTGATCGCCTTGTACCCGCCGGTGACGATCTCCTGGCCTTCGCTCAATCCCTCGACGATCTCGAAGTAATCGCTGTCGCTGATCCCGGTCTTCACCGGGACCATCTTCACCTTGTCGCCGTCGCGGACGAAGACGACTTCGATGGGCTTGATGGGTGCGGCGGGTTTGCCGTCCGTCTTCGCCGGGGTCGCGCCGGCCTTGGGCAGGCGCGTGGTGACACTTTGGATCGGCACGACGAGGACGTTCTGGCGCGACCGCGTCTCGATCTCGGCCGAGACGGACATGCCCGGACGAAACGCCTCCTTGTCGAGGACGCGGATCTTGACCTCGAATTTCGGCGCCTCCTGCTGCCCCGAGGAACTGGTCGATCCCTGCGTTTGCGAGGAACTCTTCGAGGCATTGGCGATGGCGCTCACGGTGCCCTTGAACTTCCGGTTCTTGAAGGAATCGACCTCCAGCCGCACGGGTTGGTCTTCCTTGATCAGCACGATATCGATTTCCCCGATGTCCACGCGCGCTTCCATTTCATCGAGGCGGGCGATGGTCAGGATCTCGGTGCCCATGTTGAAGGAGGTGCCGAGCACGCGCTCCCCGAGCTGCGACTTGAGGCGGGTAACGGTCCCATCCATCGGGGCGACGATGGTGGTCTTGGTGAGGTCGGCGGTCGCCTGGTCGAGGGCAAATTGGGCTTGGTTCGCGAGGTGGTTCGAGTTTTGCAGGCGCAGCCGCGCCAAGGCCAGGGCGGTGTTGAAATCGGCGAAGACATTTTCCGCGATGAGCTTTCTTTTGAACAACTCCTCGTTGCGCTTGAAGTCGGCCTCCGCCTTGTCCAACTCCGCTTGCGCCTGCTCGTGGTTGGCCAGCGCGGACATATGGGTCGCCTCCGCGGAGTTCTTCTGCGCGAGGTAATTGTCCGGCTTGATATGCAAGATCAGGTCGCCCTTTTTCACCTGCTGCCCTTCCTTGACCGGCAGCTCAATGATTTCGCCCGCCACCTCGGGATTGATCGTCACCTGCGTGACCGGCTGGATGCGCCCATTGGCCAGGACGATTTCCGTGAGGTCGCGCCGCCCGACCTTGGCCGTCTCCACCGCCACCAGCTCCTCCGTCTTGCGAAAATACTGGAACCACACCCCCACCGCGATGACCACGGCCACGATCCCGCCAATGATCCAGCGATTTCGGCGACGCCGTTTGCGCGCTTGGGTTTTGGAGGGAGGAACAGCGGTCATGGGTGGGACTTGGTCTTAGGACGCCGTCTCGCCGGTCATAGTTGCAGAAAGTTCTGCAGAAGTCGCTTTCCTTCGAGGGTGAGGATGGATTCTGGGTGGAATTGCACGCCGTGGATGGGGAATTCGCGGTGGCGCAGGCCCATGATTTCGCCCTCGGCGGTCTCGGCGGTAATTTCGAGGACGGCGGTCGGGAAGGTCTCGCGCTTGACGAGCAGGGAGTGGTAGCGCGTGGCTTCAAAGGGATTGGGCAGGCCGGCGAAGACGCCGGTGTTGTGGTGCAGGATGGGGGAGGTCTTGCCGTGCATGAGACGGCCGGCGCGGACGACGTCGCCGCCGAACACATGGCCGACACATTGGTGGCCGAGGCAGACGCCGAGCAAGGGAGTGGTGGGGCCGAAGCGTTTGATCACCTCGTTGCTGATCCCGGCTTCGTTCGGCGTGCAAGGGCCGGGTGAGATGCAGATGCGCTCGGGTTTCAGTGCCGCGATTTCGTCGGGAGTGATTTCGTCGTTGCGCTTGACGAGCAGGTCCGCGCCTAACTCGCCGAAGTACTGGACGAGGTTGTAGGTGAAGCTGTCGTAGTTATCTATTACAAGTAGCATTTAGGATGTAGCATTTAGCATTTGGAAGTAGGGCGCTCCGCGCGTTGGGTTAGGAGGGGCGACGCGCGGATTCCAAAGCGGTGTAGAAGATGGCGCAGAGCTCGTCGGCTTCTTTCCAGAGCGGTTCGACGCGTTGGAGGGGAAGCATGCCGTCCTCCATGATTAGTTCCAACGAGAACGCACTTTCATCGACCTCTTCGAGGGAGATTCCGAGTTTGGCTCTCCATTCCGCTTTAGAGCGTCCCCGGCAGGCAGAGCGATAGTTGGCTCCCACGGAGGTTGCCGAGCGCATCAATTGGTTGGGGAGCACCTTGCCCGGTACGTCTTTCGGCAGGGAGCGCACCAGTTTGATTGTCCGCAAGGCAAACTGTTTCGTCCGAAGCTTAAGTTCCTCCTTGTTCATGAGCGCTGGATTCGAAGGCAAATGCTAAATGTTACATCCTAAATGCTAGATGCTTAAATCTGTTTGGCCCGCGCAATCGCCGCCATCATCCCCATGGCTTTGTTGACGCATTCCTGGTGCTCGGATTCGGGTGAAGAATCCGCGACGATGCCAGCGCCGGCTTGGACGAAGGCTTTGCCGTCTTTGAGAACGACGGTGCGCAGGGCGATGCAGGAGTCGCTGTTGCCGTCGAAGCCGAAATAGCCGACGGCGCCGGCGTAAACGCCGCGTTTGCTTTTCTCGAGCTGGTTGATGATCTGCATGGCGCGGACCTTGGGCGAGCCGCTGACGGTGCCCGCGGGAAAGGTCGCGCGCATCACGTCGTAGGCGTTGCGGTCGGGACGCAAGGTGCCGTGGACATTGGAGACGATGTGCATGACGTGGCTGTATTTCTCGATCGTCATGAAATCGCTGACCTTGACCGTGCCGAATTGTGCGGCGCGGCCGACGTCGTTGCGGGCGAGGTCCACGAGCATGAGGTGTTCGGCGCGTTCCTTCGGGTCGGCGAGGAGGTCGGCGGCGTTGTGTTCGTCTTCGGCGGCGTTTGCGCCGCGGCGGCGGGTGCCGGCGATGGGGCGGATGTCGATGCGGCCGTTGATGGCGCGGACGTGGACTTCGGGCGAACTGCCGACGAGCGAGAAGGCGCCCGCGAATTTCAGGCAGAACATGTAGGGCGACGGATTCACGAAGCGCAGCGCGCGGTAGAGCGTGAGCGGTTCGCCGGTGTAGTCGGTCTCGAAGCGCTGTGAGGGGACGAACTGGAAGATGTCGCCGGCGCGAATGTATTCCATGCCGTCGTTGACCATCTGCATGTATTCCTCGCGCGTGGTATTCGCCGTGGGGGTGAGCGGCGCGGGCTCGCGATCGACGAAGATGGGTGGGAGGTGGGTGGGTTGGTTCAGCCGGGCGATGATCTCGGCGATCTTTTCCGCAGCTTGTGCGTAGGCGACCTCGACGTTGTCTTCCACCACGAAGGCATTGGCGACGATACGCAGGCGGCGCGTGCGGTGGTCGAAGATGATGAGCGTTTCCGCGAGAAAGAAGAAGCTCTCGGGGAGATTGAGGTCGTCTTTGGGCGGCGCGGCGATGGTCGGCTCGAAGAAACGCACCATGTCGTAGCCGAGGTAGCCGACGGCGCCGCCGGCAAACCGCGATTCCTCGAGAGCGGGCAGGGGAACGAAGGTGAAACGCTGCATGAGCGCTTCGAGCTCGTGCAGGGGATCGCGCGTCGTTTCGAATTCGCGGATCTGGCCGCTATCGCAGATGCGAATAGTGCGCCCGCGACTCTCAAATGTGATGCGCGGCTGCCCGCCGACAAACGAGTAGCGACCGGCCTGGTCGCTCTTCTCGACCGACTCGAAAAGAAACGAGTAGCCGCCGTCGTCGATCTTTTGGAAAGCGGACACCGGCGACTCGGCGTCGGCGATGAGTTCGGTGAAGATGGGAATCAAATTCCCGCGGTGCGCCAGCTCGCGGAACTCGTCGAGGGATGGCTTAAGGGGCGTGTGCATTTTAAAGGGGGCTTTCGGATGGCGAAGAGGGAAGGGGTTCCATTGGCTCTATTGTTTCCATGGGCTGGGTTGGCTCAGTTGGTTCCATTGCCTCCATGGTGAAAAATGAGCATTTAGTCGCCAAAAATGACGTATTTGCGGAACCGGGCTTCCTCACTTCTTTTCGTAGGTTTTCTCGGGGTCGAAGACTTTGGCTTCGGCGATGTCGATCGCGGCGCCATTCGGCGTGAACGTCTGGAAGAAGCAGCTCTCGTAGCCGGTGTGGCAGGCGCCGCCGGTCTGCTCCACTTCGAAGAGCAGGGTATCGGCGTCGCAATCGGCGGCCCAGCGGACGACCTTCTGTGTGTGTCCGCTGGTCTCGCCTTTGAGCCAGTATTTCTGGCGCGAGCGACTCCAGTAGTGCATGAGGCCGGTGGCGAGCGTCTGTTGCAGCGAGGTTTCATTCATCCAGGCCATCATTAGTACGCGGCGCGATTGCGCGTCCTGGACAATGGCAGGGATGAGACCGTCGGCGGTAAATTTAAATTTTGGGAGAGTCATGGCGTGAAATGGTGAAAAATAAAAAGCCCGACGATTCGAATTGGAATCATCGGGCGAAAGTTCGGCGCGCAGGTGGCGACGACCCGGTTCGCGCGGAGAGCGCGAGCCGTGGGCCCGTCTAGAGTTGCCACCAATGCAGATTGAAATTCACGCTGGTCGTATAAGCGCGGGCCTGGGGAGGCGCAATCCCTTTTTTCCACGCCTATTTTTTCTCATTCTTCAGAGCCACTGGCGAACGGCACAAAACTGGCTACTCTTTAAGTCGACGTATGCTGAGCGCACCTAGTTCGCCATCTTTATCCACTGAGGAGCAGGAACAAATCCTGCAGACCATCGAAATGTTCGAGGTCATCACTCAGGCGAATCCTCAGGATTGCCAATCGATGGACATCCTCAAGGACGCCTACCAGCGTGTGGGCAAGCAGACGGAAGCACTTTCGGTGGCCCGCAAGCTGGCGGACACCTACGTGGAATTGGGCCAGTTCTCCGCCGCGATGCTGGAGTACGAAGGCATCCTGCAAAAGGAACCGGACAACGCCGAGGTCATCATGGCCTTGGGCGACGTGGAGGAGAAACTGCAGAAGAGCGGGCAATTGAAGCCCAACGGGCACACTTCGGTATCGTCCTCCCCGGCGCCCGCGCCCGGCACGATTGCGCCCCCCAGCTCGATCAATCTCGATTTTCGGACGATCGCCTCCGATGGCGGGACGTTGATGACCACCCCCGCTACCATGCGGCCCGATGGCAGCATCGGCGGCATGCGGCTGGCGATGCAGGCGGAGCAGCTCAATATCAACATGGCCGACGATGGGAATGAGGCGCTGGCCAAATTCCTCATCCAGCACCGGCTGGTGACCGAAGAAGTCGTGAGCTCGGCGCTCGAGCGGGTGCAGAAGAAGAACAAGGACCTCGGGCCAAATGTGATGGCGACCTCGCTGGTTGATGAAATTTCCCGCCGTGGCGCCATCGAGACGGAAACGCTGCTGGCCGGCATCGTGGAGCGCTCGAAATTCCCTTACATTCCGCTCGAATACTACGACTTCGACCGTTCCGTCGTGAAGATGCTGCCGGAGAGCCTGAGCATCGGCCGGTTGATCGTGCCTTTCGATATCATCAGCCGCACCGTGATGGTGGCGATGGCAAACCCCTTCGATGTGCTGGGCAAGGAAGCAGTCCAGCAACTCCTGGACTACAGCGTGCAATGGCACCTCTGCTCTCCGCAGGCGATCATGAAGGTGCTGGGTGATACCTTCACGGGGGCCAAGAAATGAGCATCAAATCCTTTGGCGAACGCATCGCGGATGTCTTGATCGAGGATGGGCTGCTGCTGCCCAGCCAGCTCGCGGAAGCGATGGACCTGCAAAAGAAGCAGGGCGGCCGCCTGCTCAAGTTGCTGACCGACAAGCAATACGTCACCGAGCAGGACATGGTTATCTCCATGGGGCGCTGCCTCGACGTGCCGCCGATCAATCTTTCCAAGGTGCGCGTGCCCGAGGATGTCCAGGACCTGGTGCCCAAGGACATGGCGCGGATGTACAAGCTGGCCCCGGTCTGCCGGCTGGGGAACAAGCTGTTCGTGGCGATGGCCGACCCGCTGAACGTGCTCGCGCTCGACGATCTGCGCCAGC
>NZ_JBDUCX010000175.1:0-14135 GCF_040003245.1 Chthoniobacter sp. | reverse complement strand
ACAATGGACAGTCGAGTCCAAGAACTCAGCGCGAACGGCCGCGACATTCACGACGTGCTCGTAGACGTCGGGAAGCCCACCCTTGCCGATGCGTTCCTAAAGCAGGTCACCGAGGAGGCGGAGTGGCGTCGCTATCGAGCATCCAGAAAAGCAAAGCTCAATCAACTCGGCGTATTCGCGCTGATCGCATCGCCCTGCGTCGGAATGTGCGCGACTCTCATGGCCAAAGCCTTTTTACCGAGCCTCGCCACGATGATCGGAGCCGCTGCCGCTGTGGTTTGCTTCCTCTGGGTGTGCAGCCGACTCCCAAACAATGCAGACTTCCGATAATGTAAAAACTCGGTTGACGACGCATTTTCCAAACCGTCTTCTTTCCTCATGAAAACATCGTGGCTTGCCTCCCTCCTGGTCTTCACCTTCACGCAGCTCGCCGTCTCGGCCCCTCCTGTAGAACCGACGCCGGCCAAGTATTTCTCCGGTCCGGTCAGTCGAGACGTGGCCGCGGCCTTGAAGCGGGGCGCTGCCGAACATAAGCCGGTGTGGATCGTCGCTTGGGATGATGTCTTCTTCCGCTCCCCAGAGGGGAAGAGCGGCCTTTCGTCGGACTACTACTTGCATTATTTCTACGACAATCCGGAGACGAAGAAGATGGTCGCGGGTAATTTCATCACTGCCTTTACGACGATGCGGAATCCGGCAATTTCGCAATGGATCGATCCGGCGGATAAAACACACACACCGATCTATATCGTGATCGATCGCGAGGGGAAGATGCTCGTGCGAAAGACTCACGGAGGGAACCCGGATGCTGCACTCAAGGAAGTTCAGGAAGTGGTCGCGCAGTTGAAATAGCGCTTACTGGTTCGCCATCGCGCGGCCATCGAATCCCTGCCGCAGGCCCGGTACCGGAAAATATCGGGCGAGCTGTTCGATATCGCCCTTGTCGTAGTGCAGCCCGAGCTTGGCGAGGTCGAACGTCTTCTTGCGCACGATGACTGTGATGTTGCCGTCTGCTTCGAGGAGCGTGGCCTTGCGCAGGTCGAGGCCGGCCAGCACGAGATTGTAGCAGAGCAGACCCATGTTCCAGACGGTCAGATGCCCGCCGAGAATGGCGTGCTGTAGTGGCGGCACCGTCACCGCGAGGATGCCGTTCGGCTTGAGTGCGGCAATCATCCGGTCGATCAGTGATCCGGGGTTGCGCTGATGCTCGAGGACGTGACTGCACCAGACGCAATCGTATCCCCCCTTCCACGCCGCCGACTCGGCGGCGGTGAAATCGCTTTGAATGAATTTCAAGCCCTTCGGAAACTCTGGCGGCGTTTGATGATCGGTAGCCGTAACGCGTTTACCAGCGGCAAGGAATTCGCGCGAGTGCTCCAGCGCGGTCCCGGCGCCGACATCGAGGACCGTGTTGAACTTGAAATCGGCGATGAGTTTCCGGCAGGCTTCGGCAGCCCACTTCGGGCCCGAGGTCGGGGATGCCGCGGGCGCCGGCTTTTTCTTTCCTTCGGCGATATCGTCCGCCTCGACGGAATGAAGCAGCGGCCGCACCGCCGGCATGTCGGCGGTGCACTTGGCCAGAACCTTGTCGAGCGGGGCGAACGGCAAGAAGGCGTTGAGGCGTGAGCCAGGCGTGCAACTGACCCACTGCAAGCCGTGACGTCGGGCAACGGGCGCGAGTTCGCGGAGGAGCGTCACCTGACGATCGTGCAGGCGGCGATTGTTGCCGCGCTGCTCACGGGTCAACTCGCGGCCGTCGTGGTAATCGGCCGGGCCGCCCATGTCGCAGCCGATGAGATAGACCTGCTTGTGACCGAGCCAATAGAGGAAGTGCAGGGCGAAAAGGAAAGTGCTGTGCTCCCAGAGAAACTTGGTGTCCGGATCCCGGCGCAAGAACATGCTGGCCAGCGGCGCTTCGTCGAGATCGGCGAAGAGCATATTCGGGTGACCGCGAAACCGGGACGTGTCGTCTTTCAGGTAGCGCGTCACCTTGGCGAACGGCTCAAACCAGACGCGCGGATCGTGGCACGCGATGCGATCGAGGCCGAACCAGACATCGGGCCGAACGTGCGGGTAAGCGGAGTTGATCGCGTAGACCGTGCGCCCCGGCCCGCGGATATCTCGGGCGACCTGGGCGAGCGATGGCCCCGGGCAGCAGAGGAACGCGGCGGAGGGATTGTCGACGCGCGCCAGCGACGCTTTCTGCCAACCGGTGCCGTTGTCAGTCCAGAGCGACATTCGCAGCTCCTTGCTTTTGCTTTTTGATCAGGTCGTGCACCTGGTCGAATTGCAGAATCGTGCTGGCGGGGGCGCCGGGGTCGGTTGTTTCCAACCGGTAGAACTTCGGCAGTCGCCCGACGATCTTCCACTCGGTGCCGTTGATTTTGAACGTGGTGCCGTTCGGTTGGTATTGTGGTTCGCTCATGTGCTTATCTCCATTCTTGGCCCCAGAAGGCGCGGGACTTCTCCCGCTGCGCGTCTGTCTTGTGCGGCATGTCCCAATCGGGAAAGTCGCGATGGATTCCGGCGACCACGACGGTCACTCGTGCGGCGCGCTCCTTAGTCAATACGCACACATGGTTCTCGCGAATCCGACAGGCGAATGGGCTCGGATAATCGGGCGCCACACTGAACACAAAGAGGCTTTCTGGAACAGCAGAGGCAACGAAGTCGGGGCGTAAGGCAAGCTGGCCTTCAAAGTCGTCGGACAGAACCCGCTGGCTGATCGTTTCGACTTGGTAGACGTCGAAGACCATCGGTCGCGCACCCTCGAAACAGGAGAAGGCGATGTTGCCCCGCTCTGTCCAGATGATGCTATCCTTGGGGCCGGCGGATCCGCGTGAGCCGGGCGCACCGTTGTCGCCCTTGTCGCCTTTAGGACCGGTAAACATGGCAGGAGACCCCGGTGGTCCTTGAGGGCCTATCGTGCCTTGAGGGCCTATGGTCCCTTGAGGGCCTTGAGGACCTATGGTGCCACGCGTGCCAGTCGGCCCTCTGGTGCCTCTGGTGCCTTGCGTGCCTTTGCTACCTCTGCTTCCCCCACTTGTTCCCCTGCTGCCCTTGGTTCCAGTGACGCCGCGGCTACCGGGTCCGCCCGCAGGCCCAGCCGCGCCGGCTGCCCCTCTCGCTCCAGCCGCCCCATCCATCGGCAAAGCCAGGTCGGACGCCTCGTCGTCCTGCAACCCGCCGCGCGCAGGCTCGAGCACGGGGCGGTCCACGTATGGCTGACCGCTCCCCTGCTGCCAGGACGGCAAGATGCTGGTGATGTCGTACTCGCCGTCCATTTTACGGCGGCGCCTCCCCACTGGTGTAAGGCACGGTGATTTCCCACCAGAACTGCTGCCAGAACAGTCCGCCGAGCATCTGTTGCGGCTGATCGACGATGTTGATGATCTCCCCGACTGTGAAGTGCGTTGGGATCGATGGGGTGAGGTTGAGCGTGAACTCCGCCTGCCCGGTCCCGTGAATGGTCAAGGTCGGGCTCGGCCCGGTGAGCACAGCGGGGATCGGGTGACCGCCAAAGTTGATGGAATGGCTCCCCGACAGATTGAAGCCACCGCTATCGTCGAGACTCATCTGAGCGCCTTGCCCGCCGCCCTGGACAATCACGCGCCCCGAGGACGGCATGACGAAGGTGCTGAGGATCGCCGTGT
Organism: Chthoniobacter sp.; assembly: GCF_040003245.1. Lineage (NCBI taxonomy): Bacteria > Pseudomonadati > Verrucomicrobiota > Spartobacteria > Chthoniobacterales > Chthoniobacteraceae > Chthoniobacter > Chthoniobacter sp. The sequence goes on along the minus strand of NZ_JBDUCX010000175.1, from coordinate 10,482 downwards.
TGTCCGGTGCCGTGCGGGTCAGCAGCATGTGCCTCATCGCGTCGCAGGGGCCATGGTAGCCGTTCTGGATGTCGAGTGCGACCGTTCCGTTGAACGAGAAATTGGAGGTGTTGTTGAAGCTCGAGCTGATCCCGCTGGACGACGCGAGATCCCGGTAGCAATCGATCGATCTCAGAAAGTCCGGAAACGGATAGTCCTTCTTGCACTGAACGTCCTCGTTGTAGGTCGCGACGTCGGCCACAGCAACCATGCTCTCGACCTTCACGTTGACGTTCTTATTGCCTGTCGACTCGAGCTCGCGGCTGATCGGGTTGATCCCTTGCATGAAGCCGGCCGTGCCCGCGACCGTTACGTCCACGCCGATGAGCACCTGGTTGGGTGCTGGCACATCGACGATGAACTTATTGCCGTCGAGAACAGGCGTCGAGTTGGTCGACGAGAAGGCGATCCAGGCCTGTGGAGGTAGCCCGTGGTTGGCTGTGAGCGTCACCAGTGATTTGCCGCCTGATCCGACAGCGATCGATTGGACGGTGAAAACGCCGGGGATGATCAGACCTTCCGTAAAGGTGTCGCTGCCTGAGACCTCCTGCCGCGCGACCAAGATCGGAAGCCCGGAATCCTGATTGATCTTGATTGAGATAAGGATTGGCCCCGGAAGGACCTTCCACTTCCGGTAGACCTCGACCATTTGGCCGTCGTTCTTCAGGTCGACCTGCTGCACCAGCGTGTTGTTCGGGAACTGCGCAGTGTCAGGGTCGGCTTGCCCGAAAACGGGAGCTTGCGTGCCGCGCCGGATGCGCAGCACTCGCTCAACGACGGGATGCGCGGCGCTGCCCTCGGGATACGTGACCTTTGGCGCCCCGTCGAGGGCCCTGATCTCGGCAACCAGTGCTTGGAACGGCGTGGCCATCGCGGGTTACCCTCGAACGTCGATGCGCGCGCTGCCGCCGTAGTGGCCACGCAGGTTCTTCAAGGTCTCCACTGCGCCCCGGTATTGTTCCTCGAGTTCGGCCCGGGTTTCCTTGGGCGCGCGGAATGTCGGCTGGGCCATCATCCGCTTCATGGCCAGAGGGAAGAGCAGCAGCTCGTCAATCTGTTGCGGGATCTGGAACGTGATCGATGTGCTGAGAATGTCCGCGCTGGAAAACCGGGGAGCGGCGATGACCAGGTCGGCCTCGATGCTCGTGAGGCTCGCCGGCATGGGCGCGAATCGGAGCCGGGTCTGCACCTTCTTCACAAAGGGCGAGGCCCATTGCTCGCACATCACGGCCGCGATGATGCCTTGGGTGCGCAGCCGGGCATACGTCGGCACGCCGTAATCGTTGATCAGCCGGAAGCGGTCCAGTTGCTCGGCGGAGCGCACCTGCTCGATCGGGCGACCGTTCGCAGTGACCGTTCCGAGCACTCCCCCGTAGGTCGTCCCGTCGTCTACAACCCAGCAATCGTTCCAGATTTGTGCCGTCTGGGAACCGCTCGCGCCCTCGTGCGGGCGGCGTAACGCATAGCTGGCGCCGCCGGGGTCCAAGTTGAGTTCGTTGTCCAGGCCGCTGGCAATGCGCACCGTGCAGCCATCGTTGGGGACGACGAGCGTGCCGAGGGTGGCTGCCGTATCGAACTGAGTGACAGTGATCGTTCCCGAGGCTGCCGGCTTGAGCACTGTGCCCACGCGGCGCGCGAACAAACTGGGGTTGATCTTGCGCGCCTCCTGGGCGGCCTGCGTCATGCACAGGGCAATCGAGGCTTTGTCCGAGGCGGTCGCGTTCGTGACATCGCCGCTGGGCCCGGACGTGCCGCTCTGATCGACGTAAGCGAACATCAGGTCAGCCAGAGCTTTTGCGACGAAGGCCATTTATCGAGACCGGCGAGAAGGGTAGAGGTGGGTCGTGTCCGCTTTCCACGGGAGCGGCTGAAGCGTGCGCGTGAAAATGATCGCCACGAACAGTCCGAGCAGTGGAAACGGAATGGCTTTCACAGGTTATTGGGCCTGCTTCTCAAGAATGTTCTTGGCCATGGTGCGTCGATTGCCTCCGCGGCAACCGAGCTTCGCGGCCACGGCCTTGAGGTCGTCAATCGGCATCTGAGCCAAGCCTTCCGCAGTGTAAGGGGCGCCAGGCTCCGGGGGCGTCTGCGGCGGCGTCGAATCCCCGCTCGCGGCCGGTGGCTCCGTCGGAGTGCCGCCTTCCTCGCCCTCCGCCTTTGGCTCGAAGTCACCGCGCTCCTCTTCGAAATTTAGAACCGCTTCAATCATCCCATCCAGATTGTTCAATACCTGAACGTCCGGGATCTGATATTCGTCGCGCAGAAGGTGGCGAACATACTCTTCGGGAGAGCGGCGAAGCATCATGGCGCGCTCCTCGCGCGGGGTCCGGGGCCCGTTGCCCTCTTGGTCGCCGTCCGAGGTTTCGTCCGAAGGTTCCGGGTCGCCGCATTTGGAGACCTCTTCGAGACGGGTAATCTCAACCTGCAGCAGGTCGACCAACTCTTGCGCCGCCCGCATCTTCTCTTTCGGATTTGCCAGATGCCGCACGAACGCTCCAAGCGCAGACTTCGCCGCGTTCGCCGGATCGATCTCATGCAGCCTGACGAGGATTTGCATGCGGGCCGGCGATTGCGCCAGGTCAGCCTGCTCCCCGTGGAACACTTCCAGCGAGGTATATTCGCGAACGTGAGCGGGTCGGCCAGCGATGCCAGCTTTCTGCACGAGCCTGAAATCGTAGCGCGCCTTGCGGCCCGGCAGTTTCTTGGTCGAGCTCGAGCCTCCATTCAGGAGAACTAGCGTGGCGATGACCGGAAGCGGCTCCGGCGTGCTGGATGCGGGAGGCATAATCAGTTGGCTGGAGCCGACTCACCAACGGGGGCGGCCTCCGCTGGAACGGGTTCGGCGGAAACGACAGGAGGCGGTTCGACGGCAACCACGGAAAGGCTGCTGCTGGACGAGGACGAAGAACTCGCAGGCGTTTCAATGATCGGTTCAGGTGCGGTCGGCATCACGCCGCCCGGGAAGTCGGCTGCGGTCAGCGGATTCGACGCGGGAAGAATCTCACCCTCTGGGGTCGGCGCCGCGCTGCTCGAACTGGACGAGGAAGAGCTACTGGAGGGCTCGGGGACAACCTCTGCCGGCGCGGCATTCGCGAGCGTGAAATCGAGGTAGTATTTCTCCCCCTCCTTGATCTTGCCGAATAGCGCGGGGTTGACCACGCTGAGGCTGAGGCTGCCACTCGGCGACCAGTGGGCGAACGTGTTGTCTTCGTCCGAACCATCGGGCGGGTAGCCATGCTGCACTTTGTCGCCGCCGACCGCGATCATATCGAGATTGAACTGCCGTGGGTCGCCCGGCGTGCTGTATTTCATTCCGACGACCAGCATCTTCGCTCGCATCGCGATGGGAGCGGTCTCTGGAGCAGTCGCGGGCTCAACGGTTTCGAGATGCTCCTGCACCGCGTTGACGGTCGCGTCCACTTCGGTATGCAGATTCTCGATACTCGCGGACGCGGCGGCATTGGCGGCGTTCATCGACTCCATAGATCGACTGCATGCCGAACCCGACGTGCGCACCGTAGGCCGCTCCGCTGCCACCGAGGCCGCTGGTGATCGTGATCGTGTTGGCCTGTGCGGCGCCGTTCTTGATCCAAATTACCCGGCCCTCATCGGCGGCGGCGGGATCGGCGAGCGTCGCTGCGTCCACAGCGCCAGTGCGGTTGAGAATGAAAATGTCGCCAAGCGAGATGTCGATGGCATCGGTCGCGCCGGTGTAGGTCGTGACGACGCCCTTCTTGAGCATCTTCGATTCGGTGTAACCCGTGATCGTTTTCGTCTCCGCGTTGATCGTGACGTTGCCGGCCTTGTCCACGATGCCGCGGGCGAGGGTGGCGAGATACGGGGTTTCGCCGACGTTCGACCTGAGGCCGGCGGCCTTCAAGAGAGCTTTCGCGGCGGAGATGAGTTTGGCAGGATTGCTCATAGGATGTGGGAGTGGCTAATAGTGTTGGACTGACGACGATTGCGCGCCATGCCGCGCGCGTGAGTTATGGCAAGCGAAAAGTTGAAGTCATCGATTTCGACGGAGGAAACCCGCCAGAACGACAGTGAACGCCGCCAACCCGAGAGCGAGAGCCAGCGCCTTCATTACTCGTCGCGCAAGACGACCTTCGGGCCGGAGAGTCGTACGCCTTTGACGGTCTGGCTGCCGTAGTAGAGCGTCGGCAAAGTGCTTTGCGCGCCAGTCGGCGTCTGCGTGGTTGCGGCCTTCGCCTTCAAGATCGCCGCGGCATTGGTCAGCGCGGTAATCGTCTGTGCGTTGCTCGCACCTGCGGGGATGGCGCCAGCGATCGCATCTCCCACCGCGCCGACGGTCGATCCGTTGTCGACCGGCTGGCCATTGCGCGCCTGAACGATCGCGCCGTAGACGGAATCGGTCGCCAGCAGGATGGCCTTCGTGTCGTCGGGCGGGACGCCGTAGTGCGCCGCGGCCGCGATGAGAGCTTCGTCAGCGATCGGCTTGGCGATGGCGATGATCGCTTTTGCCTGCGGAGTGAGGTCGCCCGTGGAGGTGCAGCCCGGCACAAAGGCGAGAGCGGCGAGAAGGGTGAGCGTGAGGAGGTTCGATTTCATGGTGTTGGATTTGGTTGGGTTGAGGTCGTGAGCAGTCAGGGCAGCGCGATATGAAAGACGCGCAGCCCGTAGATAAGAAGAACGAGGCCAAGGATGATCCCGATGATCTTCATGATCGTGCCGTCGCTGATGAAGAGGCCCACTACCCACCAGATGAGGTAGAGAACGAGCGCGCAGAGCAGCAGCGAGATGAGAGAGGTGATCATGGATTTTGGGTTTCTGTTTTAACTGGCGCGATACTGGTCGAGGAAATAGTCGTGGTCGTATCGGTCGGCGGATTCGCTGGCGTCGAACCGCGCATGGAGATCATGCCGACGAGCCCGCCGGCGACCGTGCTCACGATGCCGACGAAGAGTTCTCCGGACTGGTAGCCCTTGAAGAGCAGCCAACCGCCGGCGACCGCGCTGGCGAGGGCGATGGCTGTGAGGCAAGCCACGATGAAACGAAGATGGTTTGGAGGGTTCATAGGGACGGATGGCCGGGAACGGACGAGGGAGAGCCAGGCAGGCGGGCGTTGCCGAAATAGTTGAGAATTGTCCCGTCACTGCGGCGGATCGGGCTCGCCTGAACCTCGACGCGGGTTCGCCGTCCCTCGCGATCGATGTAGCTGAATGCGTCCGCGTAGCCGCGCTGATGATCGATTGCCATCTGCCACCCTTGGATGACCCGATGCAGATCCTCTGGCGCGATGCCGTTTTCCCAGCCGCTGCCGCGCGCGTCGTCTGGGTCGATGCCCGTCCACTTGCGCCAGGTGTCGTTCACCCATTCCGTCTTGCCCTTGCCATCCGTGATGAACCAGACGCGGTGCACGTCGTTATTCAACATCTGGCGGCGACCTTCGATGATGTTCAGTTGACCGTCATCCAACCGGGAAAGCCGGTCGATAATGCGCCGCTCGATGGCGTTCATGTTATCCTTGATATCCACCATGAAGAGCGCGCCCTCGTAGAAGATCTTGAGCACCCTAGCGATCTTTGGGATGAGTTTTAGTGCGGTGAACGTGGCGGCCACTGCAGCCGCAAAAGTGGTGCACCATTCCTGCCAGTTGGTGAGAAATGGGAAGGGCTTGGTCATGTCGTCAAAATCGGTTCGAACCCAGCAACAGCGGGTAGACGTTGCTCGCGTAGAAAGCCTGCCCGGTCGGATTCAGGTGGTTGTCGCCGCCAGTGTGGTATGGGGCGCTATTGAACGGCGTGATGATCGTGTATCCGTCGAAGATGAGGCCGGGCGTAATGCTCGGGTCATCAACAAGCAGCGCGTTGTAGGCCAGCAGTTGCGTATTCTGATCGCTGGTGAAGTTGTCATCCCCCCAAGGCTGCGTGACGCCGATGGGATCGAATCCATCTGCTTTTGCTCGCGCCAGAATCGCCGCAGCGCCCGCGTAGATGGATGCCCCGGAATCGCCAATAGCGATGTTATTGCTGCCGATGTGCAACCAGTAGCCACAGGGAACGCCACGACCGGCAGGCGAGAGCGGGTAAGCGAACGCAGCATAGCGGTTGGAAACAGAGCCCCAAGTGGCGCCGTTGGTCGCGATGTTGGACAGGATGTAAGGCAGTGCGCGCGGTTGCGTGTGCAGGAAGTTCGGCCACGCATTGGCGGGGTCAGCATTTCCGTAGGTGTGGGAATCTCCGTCGAAGACGAAGCCCCTCACGATTGGCGAGCGTTGTGATCCGATGAGCATTCACTTATCCGTATTTCCAAGTTACAGCGTCGGAATACACGGGGACTTTGTTCGCCCCTCCAGCGGCAACTGTGGTGCCTAATCCCAGAACCAGAGTGGTCAGCGCGTCATCGACGAACATGCGGCCCCCGTAGTTTCCCGCCCCGGCTGCCGGAAGCTGACTGACGTGGACAGGGACAGTGACGAGCGGGGTGAACACATTCGCCGCGTTGCCATCGAGCTGCATGTATTGAGTCCCGCCCGCGCTATTGAAGCGCATCGTGTCCTGCGCGAAAGTTAGGTGCGCAAGATCCGAAACGAGGATCGTAGATGAATACAGCCCGTTGGGACTGTGCAGCGTCAGAGTGCGATAATCGAGCGTCGTGCCGGTCAGCGGGCCGGTGGCAGCCGTGTTAAATGGAATCCCTGTCACCACCCAAGTATCCGCCGCGACCTGAAGCAGCGTCACCGTGGCGAACTGCGCGCCGATGGTCAGCGAGCCGCCTACGCCATTTACCGTGACACCTGCGCCGCCTGCGATGGTCGTTGCTCCTGCGCCCGCCTGTTCGACGTAGATCACGGCGGGGACTGGATACGGAACAGAGCTATTCGGCGGGATCGTGAACGTGTTCGCGCCCGCGTTGTTCATCCGCACGAGCGCGTTTCGATCTGCCGAAACGCCCGTGTAGCTGGCTCCGGCTTGCGTGTTGACGAATGGTGCTAGACTGCCAATCGTCGGAGCAGGTGAAAGAGTAAGATCGCTCATGACTTTTTGATGAGGTAGGAAACCCCGTCGCCGTTCGTGGCCGCATCGAGGAAGATATCCGCCAGGCTCAATTGCTCCCCGGCGCGCACATCGATCGCGAGCGATTGCCCGGGCGAAAGGACTTGGCTCTGCGCCGCCTTGTTGCCGATGTAGACGTCGCCCGTGTTGGCCGTGGTCTTGTTCTTGCGGGCCGTGAGCAGGACCGTGGCCACGCCCTTCGCGAGCTTGTTGAGATCGGTCAGTGCGAGCAGCGGAACTGCCGTTCCTGCCGTGGTGACATTCGTGAACCCGTTGGGTAGTGAAATGGAGAGGCTCATAGGCGGTCTGTTTCTGAGAAAGCGGCACTGCCAACGCGCTGTGCTATGGCAAGCGAAAACTTCACGGCTCGTCCTCCGGTTCGAATTGGCCGCGCAAGGCGTCGAGTTCCTTTTGCGAGAGCGAGGTCTCCCTTGTGAGCGCCGCAATTCGATCTTGCGGGTAGGACAACAGACGTTCGGTAGCGTCCGCGCCCTCTTGAAATTCCTGCCGCTCGGCCACCGTGATCGTCCGATTGCGCAGACCGCTCAGGCATTTCTGATGCTCCTCTTGAATCTTCTCGTGAAGCTCAATGTAGGCAGGGCTCTTGAGCAGCGCCTCGTAGGATCGAAGGAGAGCGCGCTTTTTCTGGTAGTCCTGCGCCGTCATGCTGCTCCTGCGCCTCCGGTCGCATCCTCGGTGATCGGTTGCGTTCCAGATACCGGTGCCGGTGCCGGTGCCGAGCCGCTGTCATCGATGACGTTTGTCGGCAGCGGTCCTGTGGGCGCTGGCGGCTGCTCGATCCCGGTCTCCAAAAGCGTCGCCGCCAGCAACGCCCCGCCCATGGCCAGAGCCTTGCCGGGGTCGCGTTCCTGAATGCCAGCGCGGACGAACTCGTGCCGCAGGTTGCTCCACTGATCGAGAAACACGTTCTGAAAGGCGAGCAACGTCTTGGCGAAAGAAGCGTTTTCAAAGACCGCCGTGCCGCGGGAAAGAGCCTGCGGCTGATCCTTGGGGTTCGCAGACGCCACCGCGCGCCGCATCCGGGTAAGGGCGAGGTTCACGCGATCCCGGCTCACCGGTTCGTTGAGGTAATTGTCCGGGTCCTTGCCGGCCTTGGCCAGTTCGTGCATGTAAGCCCCGAGGGCGGTCGCTCGCGCGTTGACCTGGTCAATGTTGCGCGCGATCCAGAAAGCGTATTTCTGTGCGGCGACGGAGGCTTTGCCGAGCCACTTGGCCGCAGGCTCCCCGGTCTCGAGCTCTTCCTGCCCAGGCTCGGCGCCGTGCCGCGCCTTCACCTCGGCCATGTGCTGTGAAATCCAGTCGTTCGCCTCTCCGCTCACCGCCGCGCGGAAGCCCTTCGTATACCAGCCCGGGCCGCCAGTGTGATACATGGCTAGCCCGACATTGCTGGCGTGCTTGATGTTCGAAGCGAGCCGGAAACCGATCGCGCCCATGCTCAGCCGTTTGCGGATAGCGTCGAGGGTCGCATTGCGTCGCGTCGCGTCGACCCCGCCCTGTCGCGCGATCGTATCGAGATAGTCCCGGTAAATCTTCGTTCCGGCGTCGCCATACTTCTCTTCGAAGATTGGATCCGAGACCACGCGAGCCGCATCGCTCAGCACTGGCTGCATGTGAATGAAGTGCAGAGCGTCGCCAACGTGCCGGCGGATGACGTTGAATCCATCCAGCCGGATCGGCGTCGCCGCGTTGTTCACCCGTTCCTTGGTGAAGCCGGCTTCTGTCCGCTTCTTTGGCATCGGCGAGAAGTCGTCCACGAGGCCGCGCAGCATGGCGGTCGGGTCGTAGCTGATGGTCTGGCCTCCCTCGACTTCGACCGGCGCCTGATCGGGTTCAAAGGCATCGTGATCGCGCATCATCGGAAAGTAGCTCTCGACCTTAGGAACGTGCTGATTGAACTCGTCGCGCGCCGTCTTCGTTACCTGAGGAAAGATCGACTGCTCGATTTTCTGCCACTCGCGATAGACCTCCAGCAACGCCGGCCGCGCCTCGCGATTCTCGGCGATGGTCCTGTCGGTCACTCCCATCGCTTTCAATCGCTCTTCCCCGCCCGCCTGCTGCAGCATGGCGTAGACGCCGAACTTCTCGCTGTCCGCCAGAGAGAGGTTGTGCTTCGCGATCAGATCCTCCATCGGCTTGAGCGTGGACTCGCGGTTCACGAGGATCTCGTTGTAGGCGGTATCGATGGGCCCGTGAATGTGACGCTCCAGCGCTCCGGCGTAGTTGCCCTTCCCGTCGCCGAGGCCGTCGGCCACGGCTGCAATCGGCAGGAGCGCGCGGTCAAACACCCGGGCATAATTCGTCTTCTTCGCGATCCAGTTCTTCACCCGGTCCTGCCACGGCAATTCCTCACCGGGCTGCGCTTTCTTGATCGCCGTCAGGTTGAGCGGGGTCGTCTTCGCCGCGGCGATAGTGGCCAGAGCGACCTCGCGCCGGGCCTCTTTCACCGCCTCCCGCGTTTTCAATTTCAACCGTCCCAGCTTTTCCAGAAGTGCCATGTCTCCGAGGATGCTTTCGAGCACATGGGTCGGAAGATCCCGTACGGGGAATTTGTTGAGCCGGTCGAGGTTCTTCACGATCTCTTTAGGAACGGCGTTGTCCTCAAACCACGCCTCCTTTCGCGACATGTAGTCCTTCGTGCCTTGCAACGTGGCCACGGTGTCGGCGCGCGGCTTCGAGAAATCGAGGTTGCTGATCAGGTTCAGAATCCGCCGCTGATACTCGACATCCATACTTGGGGAGTCGGCAGCGTTGGCGCCAATCTTCTTGATTCCATCCACGATTGCCGCTTTTCGCAGGTCCTCGGCTTTGTCGAGGGTCTTACCCGCGATGCCGATCGCTTTCTTGAAAAGGGTCTGGAGCCGCTGCTCATTCTTGCCGTCGGCGCGGAGCGTCACGGGCTCCGCAACGAGGCGCGTCACGGCATCGGCCAATGCAGCGCGCTCAGCGCTCGGCAACGCCTCGATGATCAACCGGCGAAGCGCCCCGGCCATCTCTCCCTTCTGGCGTTCGATGAAAGCGTGCTGTTCTTTGCCGAACTCGAAGCCCTCTTTCAGCCCGGTCACCATCGCATTCGCCGCCGTCATCTTCTTCGCAAAGTCGCCCGCGACCTCGTTCACGCGATCCTGCAACGCATAGAGCGGAGCGGGCTCGACCTGCTTGATGTGATTGGTCAGCTCTTCCACGGCCGCGCTCTTGGCTTTGCCCAAGGCGGCGGTCGCGTCGGCCAGCTTCTTGTCGACCTCCGCGACCGTGATGCCGTGCTGATCGGCGATTTGCTGCTTGTCCGCGCCTCGACGCACGGCCTCGAGGATGTCGCGCTGATCTTTGGGCAGTTCCTTTCCGGCCTCGCGCATCGCGTGAGCCAGGAGGCCGTTCGCTACGGGCTCTTCCCTCGTAGCCGATG
>NZ_JBDUCX010000174.1:0-14379 GCF_040003245.1 Chthoniobacter sp. | reverse complement strand
TTCGTGGCGATGGCCGACCCGCTGAACGTGCTCGCGCTCGACGATCTGCGCCAGCGCACCAAGCTCGAGATCATCCCGATGATCACGACCGAGCGCAGCGTCACCGAGGCGCTGAGCGGCGTGGGCAATGCGGGCTCCGCCATGGAGCAGGTCCTGAAGGATGCGGCCAGTGCGGCGGACGCCAACGTCGAGGAGGTGAAGCAGAAGCGCGAGGACATCGATCTCGATCGTCTCGCGGTGGAAAGCGAAGACGCGCCGGTCGTCAAGATCGTGAACCTCATCCTCGTGCAGGCGCTCAAGGAAAAGGCGTCGGATATTCACATCGAACCTTTCGAAAAGCAGCTCAAGCTCCGCTATCGCGTGGACGGTTCGCTCATCGAAGCCAGTTCGCCGCCGAAGGCGCTCCAGCTCCCAATCGCCTCGCGTATCAAGATTCTCGCCGGCCTCGACATCGCCGAGCGCCGCCTCCCGCAGGACGGCCGGTTCCGCATTCGCGTCTCGGGCAAGGAAGTTGACCTTCGTATCTCCGTGCTGCCCACGACTTATGGCGAGAAGATCGTCATCCGTCTCCTCGACAAGGGAGCACTCTCCGGCTCGATCGACCAATTGGGCATGGATGAGTACACGCTCGGCGTCTTCAAGAAGGCGGTCGATGCGCCGCACGGCATGATCCTCGTGACCGGCCCGACCGGCTCGGGCAAAACGACCACGCTGTATTCAGTGCTCAGTGAGCTCAATAGCCCGGAATACAACATCGTCACCGTCGAGGACCCGATCGAATACCAGCTCTCCGGCATCAACCAGGTGGCCGTGAAAGCGGACATCGGCCTGAGCTTCGCCGATGCACTGCGCTCCATTCTGCGTCAGGACCCGGATATCGTCATGATCGGTGAAATTCGTGACAACGAAACCGCCGACATCGCGGTCAAGGCCGCGCTGACTGGTCACCAGGTGCTCTCCACGCTCCACACCAACGACGCCGCGGGCGCCATCTCGCGTCTGGACGACATGGGCATCGAGCCGTTCCTGATTTCCTCCTCTGTGCTGCTGACCTGCGCCCAACGTCTGGTGCGCCGGGTGTGTCCGAACTGCCGCGAAGAATTCCAACCGGAACCGGAATTGCTGGCCAAGCTCGATATCCAGGATGAGGGCACCACTTTTTATCAAGGCGCCGGGTGCGACCGCTGCAAGCGCCGCGGTTACATGGGCCGCGCGGCCATCATCGAGGTTCTCCCCGTCTCAGAAACGATCCGTCGACTCATCATCAAGCGCGCTTCGGCTGCGGTCATCAAAAACCAGGCCGTCAGCGAAGGAATGAAGACTCTACGTATGGTCGGCATTGACAAAGCCCGTGAGGGCGTTACGACGTTGGAGGAGATTCTGCGGGTCACCGCGGAAGACCACTAACGTCCCCATGGGGTTATTCGACCATCTTTTCAAAACCAAAGCACCGATCGGTGAGGAGAAAGTGGTCGAGCATGCCGTGGAACCGGGCACGCCAAAATCAGTGGAGGGGCCTCCGCGTAGCACTCCGCCACAGAGGGCCGACCCTTCGGCGTTCCTGCATCCCAAGAATTTCGTCCCCCGTGGCGCTCCCTCGCTGACTCCCGCTCCGCGGCCCGGTTCCGGGATCAGCAAGAACACGGAGCGGCGTCCCGGGGCCGGTGGTTCTCCCGCCGGGGATGAAATTGTGCTTACGCTGGGAGACGTCCTTTCCCGTATCCCCACGCACTACCTGAAGCCCGGCACCCACGACGCGAAACGGGAGCTGCGCTTCAAGGTCAACGACCTTTCTTCCGATATTGCGCGCGGCCGTGCGGCCGTGCCTCTCTCGCGGATCGCGCAATTGCTGCCCGAGATCTTCGTCAAGGAAATCAGTAGCGACGAAGACACGGAAGTGCGGCTGCCGCTGCAAAAGCTCGTGGAGCAGATCGGCCTGCTGCGGTCGCAGCCCAAACCGTCCGGGGTGGAGAAGATGGCGCGTCCGGTCACACCGATTGAACTCCCGCCCGGGATCAAGTCCGTCCTGCCTATCGAAGCGAAGCAAGAAACGCCGGTGTTGCCGGTGGTGGAAGTGCCACGTCCCGCACCGGAGCAGCCGCTCAGTCCGCCGATCATTCTCGTTGAACCCGTCTCGGTTCCAAGAACCTTCGAATTGAAACCAGCGGTCGAGCAGGCTTCCGTTCCGCCGGTCATCCTGGCACCGCCCCCGGTGGTCGAGGCTCCTGTGGTTTCCGAGGTTCCGGCTCCGCCAGTGCCCGCGCCCGTGCCGGCGCCCGCCCCCGCGATCATCGAGGTCATGCAAGTCGTCGGGCCGCCCCAGCCTGCAGCGGAGTCGATCCCGTCCGTCCCACCCATTCCCGCCGCGCCGGTGGTGGCACCACCGGTCGCACCCGAGCCGCAGAAGATCGTGCTCGATTGGGGACCGCATGTGCCCGCCAGCATCGAGGAGAACAAGGAGGCCGCCCAGTCGGAGGCGGTCATCGTCCCGCCGAGCGTCGAAGCGGTCATTGAACCGCCGCATGTCGAGTCTGCGCCTGTGGTCGAAAGTCAGAAGTTGGCGCCGGTGGAGTCACCGGAGCTCGAAACTGGCGAGGAAAAGATCCAGCTCAGCCTGGCTGCCATTCTGCGGCAATGCCCGCCGGAAATCATCGTCGGTCAGTTGCCGCATGTGGACGACAGTGTGCGGATCACGCTGCCGTTTGCGCCTATCGACCGACAACTCGTCAAGGGGCATGTGGAAGTCAGCGCGCTGCGCTTCATCGTCGCGCTCCCGGAGATCTATCAGAAATATTTTGTGGCCAAGGTGGGTGTCAAAGTGCCGATCCCACTCGAGGAAGTCTTCCAGAATCTGCCCGCGCCCAAACAGGAGCTCACCGTTGCGCCGCCGACCGAGGCGCCGGTTTTCCTGACGTTTGCCCCTCCCGCCGCACCGGCTGCGGGAGACGCGCCGATCGTTTCCGCGCCGGTGGAGAAAGTGGAAGAGCAACCTGCGGCTGCCGCGCCAGCGAGCGAGGCGAAGGCGGTCGAGCCGCCACTGCCGTCGGTCGAATCTCCGAAGATCGACGCACCTGTCATTCCCGCTGCCATTGAAGAGGTACCGCCTGCGGTGTCTGTGCTACCGCCACCGGAAGTCGTTCCCGCATTTTCCGTCGTTCCGCCGCCACCGGCGGAGGAGCCTCCACCTCCCATCCCATCCGTGCCGCCGGCGGTCGACCTGTCCACTCCGCTGACTCTCGAAAAGGCCGTTCCGCCTCCGCCTCCGTTGCCGCTGGTCGCAGAGATCCCTCCGAGCGTTGTGGAGCCTCCGCCGATTCCGTCAGTGGCTGCGTCCTCGAGCCCGGAACCGCTGCCCGCCCTGCCGGCGGAACTCGTGCCCTCGTGGTGGTCTGCGTCACCGGCCTTTTTGGCCGCGAATGGCGGACCGCCGACGGATCTCCGCCCGGCATCGCCAACCGTTGCCGCCAGCGAGACACCGGCGAATCCAGTTGTAGCTTCGGAAGCACAATCCGCCGTGGCGCCCGCGGAAATCACGCCGCCGCCGTTGCCGGTTCCGCCTGCGGCGGCGAGTGAGCCTTCAGCCGCTGCGGAAGCGCCCAAGCTTTCCTTTCAACCGCCGGTCTTCCGCCCGCATTTCGTTCCGCCTCCGCCGATCTTCGGCTTTGCCCCGCCGGCCGTCGTCTCGGAGCCGGAGCCGGAGCCAGTGGCCAAGCTAGAGCCGCCATCCGTGCTGCCGGGGCTTATGGAGTCGGCCGTTGTTCAGCCGGTCCCGCCTACCGAAAATATTGCTTTGGAAGTCAACGCTGCGCCCGAAGCAGCCGCGATCGTTGCTGCCCCGGCCGAGCCGCCGCCCTTGCCCGTTGCCGAGGTCCAGCAGCCGCCCACGGCCGAAGCCCCGATCGAAACGCGCTCCGAATCCGAGCCGAGTTCCGAACTCATCGCTTCCGCCGGCGAACACAGTGCGCCGGACATCGCTCATTTCTCCGATGAGCCTGTGCCCTATGCCGATCTCGCGGAAAGCCTCGCCCACGAGACCACTTACGCGACCGCATTAGCTGAAGTCGTGAATGTCGACCGCCCCGAGGTGGAAGCGGCGGAGCCAAAGTCGCCGGTTGTAGTGGACGCTACTTCGGTCGAGCCACCCGTTGCGGAGAAGCCTGCCGAGATGGCAGAGCACCGCGCCGTGCCGATCGTCGAAGGTCTGGCCGTAGCGGCTGTTGCTGCGACCATCGCGGAGCACGTCCCGTTGGATTTTCACCAGGTGTCGGCGCCGATCGAAGAGCCGAAAGCTCCCGAGGAAACTGCTGCGCCCGCAGAGACTCCCGCGGCAGCCGCCCTGCCCGCCGAAATCGAGCACAAGGTCGAGGAGCCCGCGGTAGTCCACGGCGCGGTCTTTGCGGAAAAATCGACCGAACCTCTTGCCGAGCCGATCGCCGAAGTTCCCCTCCCGCCGGTGGAAAGCGCCGCCCAGGTCGAGACTCCCGCGACGGAACGGGAAGTGACGGAAACACCCGCGGCGCCCGAGCCCGAGCCGCCCGCCGCCGCCGTTCCACCACCGCCTCCGCAGCCGCCCTTCCTTTTGCCGAGGCTCCCTTCCGAGACGGTGCACCTCGAAGTGCTTCCGTCGCCCGTCCGCCGTTTCGACCAGGATGCGGTACAAGCGCTCTTCATGACGGAGGAAGCGCTCGACCTGCCGAAAGTCAGCCGCCTCGCCGCGGCGCTCCCGGGAGTTTATGCGTGCGTCATTGCCACCCGCGACCAGGCCTGCACCGGCGGCACCTTGCCGGAAGGCTTCGACCTCGCCGCCCTGCTCGGTCTCGCACCGCGAGTCGGGGAAGCGGCAGGCCGCATGCCCATCGGCCAGCTCAAGCATTTCACCCTCTACGGCGATGCCTACTCGGTGAGCTTCTTTGAGCGCAATGGCCTCAGCCTTTGCGCGGTGCATCGTCCGCGTTCCTTCGTCCCGGGCGTTCGTGAAAAGCTCGTCGCCCTCGCCGACGAACTCTCGCGTTAAGCGGGTCGCCGTGACCCGGCGAAATAGCGATTTTTGGGCGCAAATAGCGTGTTTTCCGCAATGGAGCCAATGGAGCCCACACAGCCAATGGAGCCACGTTCACATTGGGATTGGATTGCCCCGCGCCCGGCGCTATAAGAGGCGCGCGGTTTCCTCTTCCCCTATGAAACTCAAGATCCTTTCGGGCGCCCTGTTCCCGCTGGTGTGTGTGATGATGGCCGGCGCGCCCACGTGGGCCGCCGAACCACCGGAACCCAAATTCACCGCCGTCACGCTCGACGACCATATCCAGATCGGCTACGGCCTCGCCATCGCCGATGTGGATGGTGATGGCCATCCCGACATCCTGCTCGCGGACAAAAAGCAATTCGTCTGGTATCGCAACCCCGGCCCCGGCCAGTCCCATGACCCAAGTGCGTGGCACAAGTACCTGCTCGCGGAAAACCTCACCGAAGACGATAACGTCTGCATCGCCGCGCAAGACATCGATGGCGATGGCAAATGCGAGATCGCCGTCGGCGCCGCGTGGAAGCCGTCCGATACCGAGAAGAGCGGCGCGGTCTTCTACCTCATCCCGCCCACGGACCGCACGCAGCCGTGGACCCCGGTCAAATTTCCGTCCGTCGAGCCGACCACCCATCGCATGCGCTGGATCAAGCTCGAAGACGGCAAGTGGGGATTACTCGTCGCCCCGCTCCACGGACGCGGGAACAAAAATGGCGAGGGGGTGCCGGCCAAGGTCCTGCTCTATCGTCCACCATCGGATCCGCATGCGGAATGGCCCTCGGAAGTCGTCGCCGACCGCTTTCATATGACGCACAACTTCGTCCGTCTCACCGTGGCCTCCGGCGCCGGCAAGAACACGCCGGACAGCGTCTTGCTCGGCGGCAAGGAAGGGCTCATGTCCTTCCGCCACGGCAAAGCGCAGTGGGAGGCCACGGCACCGGTGATGGCCGGTGACCCGCCCGCGGGCGTGGGCGAAGTCCGCGTCGGTTCGCTGGTCAACGGCGTGCAGTTCATCACCACGGTGGAGCCCATGCACGGCAACATGCTGGCCGTCTATCTGCCGCAAAAGGCGGGCTCCGGGGCCACGGCCTTGGAGCGTCACATCCTGAGCGACAAACTCGTCGAGGGCCACGCCCTGGCTTGCGGCAATATGCTCGGCGGTTACCCCGGCGTCAGCGCGTCCGACCAGATCGTGATTGGCTGGCGGGGCAAGGCGGGCACCACAGACACGCCCATCGGTCTCGCGCTGTGGGCACCGCTCGACACGAAAGGGGAGAAGTGGCGGGAGAGCGTCATCGATCCCGACGGCATGGCCTGCGAAGACCTCCAGCTCGCCGACCTCAATGGCGACGGCAAGCTCGACATCATCACCTCCGGGCGGCGGACGCACAACGTGAAGATCTACTTCAACGAGACCGCACCGTCGGGCCGCTGAGTCTGTTCCACAGTGCGTTCTACAGATTTCTAATTCGATAGCAGGGGTGCGCGGACGGGAGACAAACCGTCGCGTATTAATGGCCGGAAATCGCGCTCAGGATACTGTCGACATCATACACGCATCCGCCCCAAGTGCCGCCGCTGGCTTGCTGGAGGGCGGCCCAGATTCGGGTGTCGTCGGGGAGGTTGGGGTGGGGGGCCAACGCAGGATTTGACGCACGTTTCGTAAGAACGGTGGCGCCTTCCTCGGGAGAGAAGGATTGGCCGTCGAAGCCGACAAAATCGATTTGTCCTTCCATTGATATGCGATTGATGGTCAATGAGATGATATCGTTTTCACGGACTTTTCCTAATTGTCCTCCGGCCAGCGCCTCGGGTCCAATGTGCCCGACACAGGCTCCCGTAGAAACCCCGGAGAAGCGGGCGTCGGTGAGGAGGGCGACGTGCTTGCCGAAGGGCAGGGCCTTTAGCGCGCTGGTGATCTGATAGGTCTCCTCCATCCCTGTTCCAAGCGGTCCGATACCCGCCAAAACCATCACATCCCCGGCTTGGATCCGACCTTCCCGGAGGGCGGTGATCGCGGCATTTTCGGACGTAAAAACGCGCGCCGGGCCAGTATGGCGATAGACGCCATCCGCGCCGACCACATCGGCGGAAATCGACGTGGCCTTGATCACGGAACCTTGCGGGGCGAGGTTGCCGGTGGGGAAGACGAGGGTGCCGGTGAGGCCGCGCTCCTTCGCTTGTTCGGGCGACATAATGACGCTGTCCGCCGCCACGCCGTCGCGTGTCGCGAGCAGGGTGCGGAAGCGCTCCCGGCGGTCGCTCTTTTCCCAGGCATCGAGGTTCTCGCCGAGGGTCCGGCCGGTGGCCGTGAGGACGCGGGTATCGAGCAGGTCGAGGGTGCGCAAATGGAGCATGACCTCCGGCACGCCGCCGGCCAGGTAGGCCCGGACGGTCGGGTGGTAGGACGGCCCGTTGGGTAGGACATCGACCAGGCGCGGGGTCACTTTGTTCACGGCGATCCAGTCCTGGACGACCGGCCGCGGGATCCCGGCGGCATGGGCGATGGCCGGGATATGAAGCAGCAGATTGGTCGACCCGCCGAAGGCCGCGTGGACGGTCATGGCATTGCGAATGGCGGCGGGGGACAGGATCTCGCGGATGGGGATGCCGCGTTTGGCCAAATCGTCGACCGCCCGGGCACTGCGGGTGGCGATTTCCCGCCAGACGGCGGAACCCGACGGCGCGAGGGCGCTGTGCGGCAGGGCCATCCCGAGGGCCTCGGCGACCACCTGCGAAGTGGCGGCGGTGCCGAGGAACTGGCAGCCGCCCCCCGGCGAAGCGCAGGCCCGGCAGCCGAGTTCGGAGGCTTCCTTGAGCGAAATGAGCCCGCGCGAAAAGCGGGCGCCGATGGTCTGCACCGCTCCCGCGTCCTCGCCATCGGTGGGTGGCAGGGTGACGCCGCCGGGCACGATCACACAGGGCAGATCGCGGGAACCGGCCAAGGCCATCATCATCGCCGGCAGCCCTTTGTCGCAAGTGGCCACCCCGAGCACCCCCGACCGGCGGGGCAGGGAACGGATGAGGCGCCGCAGGACGATCGCCGCGTCATTGCGATAGGGCAGGGAATCGAACATCCCCGCCGTGCCTTGCGAGCGCCCATCGCAGGGATCGCTCACCGCGGCGGCAAAAGGCGTCGCGCCAAGTGCCCGTAGCTCCCGGGCGGCGGCCTCGACCTGAAGCGCGATTTCCCAGTGGCCGGTGTGGAAGCCCAAGGCAATCGGCTTCCCATCGGGCGCGCGCACCCCGCCGGCGGTGCTCAGGATCAGGAACTGCCGGTCATTGGCCCGCTCCGGTTCCCACCCCATGCCGACATTCTGGGTCAGCCCAAAAAGATCGCCGCTCGGCGCTGTGCGGAGCAAATCCTCGGTCAGCGGCAACGCCCCAGCCGGGCCGGGCGCGCGAGTGCGAAGTTCATAGATGGAAGGGTCATCGGGGAAGAGGTCGGGGCCGGGCATCCGGGTCTTGTAGCGCAAGGAAGCGGGCGCGGCTACTGGGACGTTGTGGCGAGCCCAGCGAGTCCCAACCTGACTCCCATTTGTGCACTTGAAATAGTGAAGAGATCGATTCCGTATCGAGAGCGACTGAAGTATTCTGCCTCATCGAGAGCAGACTCACCCACTCAAACAGATATGCGTAACGCGAGGTATTCCCTACTGGCGGCTGTGATGCTCCATTGCTTGATAGCGGCGGCAAAGGCAAACATCGGCGAGACTCAAGACCAGATCGCCGCGCGTTATGGATCGGGAAAAGTGTCGGAATTTACGATGGGCTACCGAAATAGCGCGGCATTCGCCTATACGACAGATGGCTATGAAATCACCGTGATCTTTCGCGCGGGCAAATCGATCGCTGAAATGTATGACCACAAGGGCGTTGAAGTTCCGGAGGCCGAAATCAAGGAAGCTCTCAAAGTCTACTCAGTCGGACACTCTTGGAAATCCAGCAACAACGACCGGTGGTGGCGTGCCGACAAGAAAATGGAAGCGCACAGGGTGGATCAACGAAAGGATTGCTACGTCATTTCGTGGATGACTACGATGTAGGCGCGTGGACGAGGAAAGCGGAAAGAATAGGAGGATCGTCGTCCTCACGCACTCGCCTGTACGGCGTGAGGCACAAACGGGCTTTTTCCCGAGATGATGGATCCGCGGGTTTCGCGAACCCCAATGGCCACGGGTTGATCGCGCACCATCCAGACGCCGAATTGGGGTAGGAAGCCGTCCTGCCTCGGGCTCTCGACGAAGGCCTGATACACTTTGGGTTCGTCGCCGTATTCTCCGGATAGGCTTTCGGCAATCGCACCGTGGCGGTGAATGGCGACATTGTGTCCTTCATGGCCAAACAATGGCTTGCTGACAAAAGCGGAACCCAGATGTTCGGGCGAAGGGCGACAAGGGACCACGGCAGGGTGATCAGCAAACAGTTCGGATAACACGCAGAGGATGCCTTTGCCCCCCAGCAGTAATCGCCAGGGCGGTTCGATAAAGAAACAGCCCGAGGCCTCCACGCGATCCGCGAACGGCTCCCGCAACATCCATTCCCACGGGTACAGTTTAAAGCAGTGCGTGATCGGAGTTCCGTCGTGGTCCACGAACTGGCCATCCCGTGCATTCCAACCCATGCGATGCATGGCCATCATAGTGGCTCGCAGGCCAGCCCGGCGCATGAGTCCCGCCATGTAACGCACGGTGCCCTCGACTTCCGGATGGCGCGGACGCCAGGCGCAATGCACATGTGCAAATCCAGATTGTTGCCAGGCCAGCACGAGCGCTTCTTCCAGTTGATTGCACTGGTCGTGCTGCGGCATCACGTCATCCCGCCAGTGCTTTTGAATCACGGCGGTTTCCATCAAGGAAAGCGCGGTTTCCGCGTTGTATTCCAGGAGCTTGGGGCTGCCTTGCGCATCGAACAGGAAATCGAACCTTCCTTGTAATGACCACTCACCGCGTCGCCAGGAAGACGCCAGCAATTCCGCCTCGTGATTTTGCAACCCCACCGCAGACCAGAGATTGTTTTCCACGATGTGCTCCGTGGCTTGATGATACAGGCCCGCCAATTCGCGGGCCGTGCGACACAGTTTCTCCACCTCCGCCGGACTCAAAAGGTAGGCCGCCCGCTCGTTCCAGGTTTCGTCCCCGTCCTCGGAATGCCAGAGCAGTCCTTGTTGCTCGACCCGTGCCGGCCAATCGGCGCGGGCGGCCACCGCGATTCTTCTCATGAACCTTCGGACCGGCGGATGGCCGTCCCAAAACCTTCACGCTCCACCGTCTCCCAGAATCGCCGGGCCCGGTCAGGATCGGCTTTTCTCCACGCGTGATTGACGCGTTCCACTTCGCCCGGAAGTGGGAGCGACTGCAAAACCATCCTTTGATCGGGTGCGGTGTTCCAGGTTTCATTCCAGTAGTAACCACGGTCTTCGCGATATTCATTCCACGGCTGTGAAAACCACCGCTGCGCTGCCGCGTAGTAATATCCAACGCCTAGCACATGGTGATTATTGAAATACTCCACGCCCGGTTGCACGACACTTTTATTGGCGAATTTGCGAGCGCGAAAAATGTGGCTCAGTATGCCCAGGAAAATAACGACGAAGAATAGGATGAGGATAACGATTTCCATTCACTGCGGAGAGAACTGTGCTCAGCTTATTTGATCCCCACCGCCCCGGAAGAATATTTCGAAGAGGAATTTCCAACCGTGGTTGCTATCCGTGGTATTGCACTTGCAACCCTCGCTGGGAGTGACCAAATGGCGGCCTCCCCTGGAACGATGAACACACTGCGCCTTTTCCTTCTCGCGTCTTTGCCCCTTTGCCTGATCCATGCGCAGGAGACTCCACCGGGCCTGAGGCGGGATTCGTTCTCCGCGGTGAGGACGGCGGAGGCAGACGCGCGGAATCTTTTCGTCAACCCGAACTTCGAAGAGGGGACGATTGGTTGGGAGCTCATGAACTGGGGAAAAAGCGGCAGGATGGAGGTCGATACGAACGAACTCCGCGACGGGAAACCGACGTTGCGGGTCGAGAATCTCGAACCTTGTCACTCCTTCATTCGGCAGGTCCTGAAGGGAAAGCCCAACACCCGCTATCAGTTCTCCGGCTACATCAAGACCAAGGATGTCGCAGTGCCGAATAACGCCCAGAAATCGGGTGCGATTTTGATGGTCGGGAGAATGGCCGTTTACACTCCTCTCATCGAGGGGACCCAGCCGTGGAGGAAAGTTTCCGTCGAATTTACCACCAAAGACGATCCGGAGATCCGGCTCGGGCCGAGTCTCGGCACCGATCCCACTTTTCCGACGGGAACGGCCTGGTTTTCCGACTTGAGGCTCGTCGAGCTGCCCGCGCCGTCAGCGAGTGGCTCCGGCAACGGGGAAGACTTCAATAAAGGCTTCACCCGGGCCGGTTACCCGGTGAATGATCTCCGGGCGCAACTCGCCGGCACCAGTTGGAAAGTGACGCCGGGTCAGCCGGTGCGCCCAGGTCTGGTTCCTCTCCTGACTTTCAACGGGAAAACCGTTGAACCGGCTGACTACCGCTATGAAGCCAACGCCCACGATAGCACGGTGACGATCTTCTTTAACCACGGGGATACCCAACTGATGTTACTCACTGACGAGGGGAAACGCCTGCGGTTCACTTTTGGGGGGCGGGACTATACCTACGAGATCGTCGCGCACTGAAGTTATTTACGGCTGCTCGTGGGTGCTTCGGTAGCGTAACGGCTGCATCTTTTGTATGGAGGAAGAACTTGCGCCGACACAGAGCATGATGAGTTGGATACAAGGATTGGGAATTGTTCCGGCCGCTGCGCTGACCTTTGCGATTGCCTGCACCCTTTGGCTTGTTGGCCGTCGGGTCTTCGATTGTTTTCGGTTCCGCGAGCCGACGGTCGTGCGCGACCTGGCGTTGCTGCTCAGCGGACCGGTGATTGCGATCCTGGTTTCCGCCCTGAAAGTTTCCGTTGGCGCGCGCCTTTATTTGCGGGGCGGCATAGATACAGATTTCGCCTTTATCGGTATTCTCGACGAAGTCCAGGACATCTGCCTGATTGGCATGGTGTCTTTCGCCATGGGTGTCTGCAGTCTCATGCTCCCGGCCAAAGCATGTGACCAGAAGAAGGGATAGCGTCGCTATCGGATAATTTGGTATTCGACGCGCAGTAGTGATGCGGCTGGCGCCGGGGCGGTTGGAGTGCCCGCTTGGGCGAATGTACCCCGGGTGGTCGCTCGAAGACTCGCTCGACCCGGGGCTAAATTCTATTGTCCCTCCGGGACAGAGGCAGGAGCTCCGGCGGGAGGAGTTCATGCTGGAGATGGCTATGCTACGGCTTGCAGAACCAGCCGAATTCCATCCAGCGGGCGAACCATTCCTGGATGCGGGCGGCGCTTTGCTCGGGGGGTTCCGGGCTGTCGGCGAAGGCGGCGGCGCAGGCTTGGTCGAGGGTGGCGCCGGAGCGGAGGGCGAGGAGGAGGTGGTAGGCTTCGGGGTCGAGGCGCTTGTAGTAGACGGCGAAATTGACCCGGTGCACGGCGAGATGGATGAAAGTGCGGCTGCGGCGGGCGGTGAGGGCTTTGCGCCGGCGCGTGTGGACGGCGGAGACGGCGTTGCTGACGGCGGAGATTTCGGTGCGCTTGAGGGTGCGCATCATTTCATCGACCGGATGGTGCAACTCGAGCAGGGAAACGTAGGGCTGGAGGCCGAGGCGCAGGCGATCGGCGGGCATCTTGGCGATTTGCTTCGCGGTGAGCACGGGCTTTTCCGGGTCGTCGAAGGCGAGGACGCGGGCCCATTCCACGCGGGTGACGTCGAGGGCGAGCTCGGTGCGTGGGCGGGTGAACTCGGGATGGGCTTCCACGAAGGCGACGAGTTGCGAGCCGATGTCGCGGAGGTTCCAGGAGCGGGAACCACAGGCTTCGAGGTAGGCGACGGCGAGGCGGTCGAATTTGGCTTCACCGAGGACGGCGCGGAGGCCGCGGAAGTCTTCGCCGAAGGAGCCGAGGAGACGCCACCAGTACTGCTGGTTGTAAATCTGCAGGCGCTCGAAGGCGGTGAGGCGATCGTTGGGCTTGATGAAGCGTTCGGCGACGGCGGCGCCGGAGGGTTGCATGCTTTCGTCGGGCTGGAGTGGGCGGAAGAGAGTGCCGGCGATGGCGCGCTGGAATTCGGCGAGGGAGGCGGGTTTGCGGTTTGAACTCATCCGGTGCGTGGGCGGTATCTTCACGGTGTCATCCTGAGCGGAGTATAACGGAGTCGAAGGATCCCGTGGAATAACCAGCGATAGTCTTTGGTAAAGCGACGGGGTGTTTCGACTTCGTTACACTCCGCTCAACATGACACGCAAGGAGGAGCGCGACGACCTTCGGAAAGCTCTCACGCCGCGATGGTGTCGGCATGGGGGAGGAAGCGATTGGCCTTGAGGGCTTCGCCGTGGACTTCTTCGAAGCTGGGGATGCGGTCGTCCCACTCGAGGAGCGTGGCGGTACGGCCGATGCGAGCGATGGCGTGGGCGTACATTTGCCAGACGGGGTCGAGCACGGGGTGGTCGTGCGTATCGAGGATGTAGCGCTCGTATTTCGTGTGGCCGGCGATATGGATCTGCGCGACGCGGTCGGTGGGGACGGCGTCGAGGTAAACGTAGGGGTCGAAGACGTGGTTCTTCGAGGAGACGTAGATGTTATTGACGTCGAGGAGGATTCCGCAGTCGGCGCGCTC
Organism: Chthoniobacter sp.; assembly: GCF_040003245.1. NCBI lineage: Bacteria > Pseudomonadati > Verrucomicrobiota > Spartobacteria > Chthoniobacterales > Chthoniobacteraceae > Chthoniobacter > Chthoniobacter sp. The sequence continues at coordinate 643 of NZ_JBDUCX010000174.1, read as the reverse complement.
GACGACTTCGCTGAGGAATTCCCACTCGGTCATTTCGGAATCGTGGAACTCGGCGTAGCTGCTGACGTTCTCGACGGCGACGGGGACGCCGACGGTGTCCTGGACTTCGCGGATGTTGCGGGCGGTCCACTCGACGGCTTCCCAGGTGTAGGGCATGGGGAGAAGATCGTGGGTGAAGCGGCCATCGACGCTGCCCCAGCAAAGATGATCGCTGAGCCACGGGGTGCCGGTGCGCTTGACGAGGCGCTTGAGCTTGCGGAGGTGGTCGCGATTGGGCCGGGCGGCGTTGCCGAAATACATGGAGACGCCGTGCTGGACGACGCGGTACTGCTCGAGGATCTGGTCGAGCACCTGGAGGGCGCGGCCGCCTTCGACCATGTAGTTTTCCGAGATGATCTCAAACCAATCGACGACTGGCTTCTTGTCGAAGATGTGCCGGTAGTGCGGAATGCGCAGGCCGATGCCGATGCCGTACTCGGTGTGGGCGTTGAAGCGGTTGGCGGGCATGAAGAGCAATTTAGGATTTAGCAGTTAGCATTTAACATTTGGGATTTTTCGCAGCCGTCAGACGACAGACGGCAGGTCAAAATGATAAATGATAAATGCCAAATCTTAAATGAAGTGCGGGGCTCCGGCTGCCTGG
>NZ_JBDUCX010000173.1:0-14436 GCF_040003245.1 Chthoniobacter sp. | reverse complement strand
AATCCCGTCGAACAACCAGCGATCATCGTTCGTAGAGCGACGGGGTTCTTCGACTCCGTTACACTCCGCTCAGAATGACACCGCGAGGGAAACGGCAATTATTTCCCGGCCACTTTGCAAAACGCCGCGTCTGCTACGACCAGAGCCGCTTCCACCACTTCATCACGGGATCGACTTCGATATCGCGGGCTTTTTCCACGGCCTGCTCCACGGCGTCGCGCACGACGTCGCTGGTCTGGGAGTAAACTTTTCTCCCGCGCTTGGCGCCGGTCGAGAGGGCGTCGCGGATATCGTCGATGACATCATGCCACGGCTCGCGGCGCGGCGCCGGTTCGACAAAGCGGGTCAGCACGCCGATGGCAAAGCCGACGCCCAAGGCCGTCAGGATCGCGGGCACCGGATTGGCGCGGATGCAATTGTCCGTTTCGCGCAGCAGATCCTGCGCACGTTCTTTGGCGTCTTGCGTGTTCATAAGCGAAATTCCGCGGCCCGCAGGCTCACGGCTTTTGTTTCTTTTGGTATTCCTCGTAAAGTTTCACCCCGCCGAGGACGAGCAACAGCGGACGGGCCAGGGCGAAGGCCAGGCGCACCAGTGCGGAGATGAGCCGCCCGACGGGCAGCACCGTGAGCAACACGCCGGCGAACAGCGCGACACCCACCGCCTTGGCGGGATCCTCCCGCACAAATTTCTCCGTGCAGGAACTCAGGTCGTCGACGGTTTTTCTCCAGTCACAGCAGCCGGCGGAACGCGGCGTTTCATTCGATTCGTCCATAAAAAGTAAGGTGGGTGAGTGCGGGACAATTGCAACCGATTGTGCGACGGGTGGCAAACTCTTGCCGCGCTCATCCTCACTTCGGCGCAGGGGTCTCTTCCGGTCGTCTCGACGATGGCAAAACAAACCGGTTGGCAAGCGGGCGGCTTTTGCTATCTTGCGCGGCTCCAAATGGTGGCCATAGCTCAATGGTAGAGCTCCAGATTGTGGTTCTGGTTGTTGCGGGTTCGAGTCCCGTTGGCCACCCCATTTGGATTATTTCGCGGACGGGAGCGCTGGTTTCAGGGTATCCGTAGGCGGCGCGGGGCGCTCGTCGGGAAAAACGACTTTCACGTGGAACGCACGGCCGTCGCTGAAGGAATCGGCCAGCCATTTTTCCACGAAGGTCTGCAATTGCCGCCGGGCGATTTCACGCACCAAGGGGATGTGCTCCACGGCCCGGTCGCGCAACGCGGCACTGAGGCTGCCCTGCAGGCGGTCGCGCACCGCCTTGTCGTCCTGCCAGATGTGGCCCTCGAGGGTGTAGAAGGTCAGCTTCGAGATGTCGGCCGCCGGGGTATTGGGCTGGATGGGCGGCGGATAGGCCGTCACGACCCCATCGGTCTGCGCGAATTCCCAAGGGCCGTTGAAATCCAGGTAGTAGCCGTATTCCACCGGCACGTCCGCCTGCACGACGATGCTCGGCAGGGCGATGACTCCCCAGGCGATGCTGTCGCTTTCCTTGCGGCGGAAGGTCTCCTGCTCTTTCAACGTCGCGACCTGCAACCGGCTCGTGCCGGTCAACGTCACCGCGGAACTCAGGAATTCTTGATGAACCGTCTTCTCGCGAAATGCCCGCGCGACGGTCGCCGCCTGCTGGCCGAGTTCCTTGACGAGGTTGACTCCCTTGTCGAGCGCGGCGCCCGGCATGCTGGTCACCCGTTGCAGCACCCACCAGCCGGCCACCACGAGCAACACGACCACCGTGAGCCATGTGACCACGCGGGCCCATGGGCTGCGGGGCGCAACGGGTGGTGATGCTGGATGTTCAGGCGACATGGCAACGGCGCGAATGGTGCCTGCTATCCCACAGACTGGCGCCATGGTCAATGTGCGCCACTTGGCGTTTGCCGATATCGCCGCCTGCGTGCATAGAATGGCTGGCCGGCCCCTCATGAACCCGCTCGAACAGCGCATCAAATACAAATTTCGCAATTCCCTCCTGCTGGCGGAGGCGCTCACCCATCCCAGTCTCGGGCACGAAACGCAACGCCATCACTTCGACAATCAGCGACTCGAATTCCTCGGCGATGCGGTGCTGCAGTTGATCTTCACGGAGTATCTTTTCGATCAATTCCCCAGCCTGAGCGAAGGACAACTGACCAAGATTCGCGCCCGCATCGTCTCGCGCGAGGGTCTCCGGGTGCTCGCCGAGCGCATCGGGGTGGGCAAATACCTGATGATGGGCCGCGGCGAGGAGGCCAGCGGCGGACGGGAGCGCGCCTCCACGCTCTCGGACGCTTTCGAAGCCCTGATCGGCGCGATGTATCTGGACAGCGATTTCGTCACCGTTCGCCGCATCGTGCTCACGGAGTCCCGGGAGCTCCTCGAAGATCTGGAGATCGATCCACCGGACAACAATCCGAAAGGGCGTCTGCAAGAGCTGCTCCAGTCTATTTCACCGGTCAGCCCCACCTACCCGATCATCGATCAATCCGGTCCCGAGCATCAAAAGCTCTTCGTGGCCAAAATCGTGTGGGACGGTCTCGAGCTCGGCTCTGGCGAAGGGCGTAGCAAAAAAGAAGCGGAGACCGCAGCCGCTCGCGATGCGCTGGCGAAAGGGCTCTGGTCCGCCCGTGATGGCCACCGCGACGGCGCCCAATCGAATTCCCAATAACTACCCAACAACTGTGAATGACCGACCAATAAACCCGGGGTGGCCGGTTCTATTGGTTCCCGTTCGCCGGTTCGGAGAAAGTTATTCGCCCCCTCCCATCGGCGTGGAACCACGCACCAGTATGAGTGGAACGCTTTAAGACGAGGTTATTCACACAATGAAGATGAAGAGAATGTCTGCCAAAAATATTTTCTTTCATCAGTACGCGGTGAACAACTTTGCTTTTGCCCTCAATACGGCCCGCTCGCGTTCTCGAAGAGCGGCAGCTCGTCCTTGAAAACCGGACGGAGCTTCGCCGCCTCACGCAGCAGATCGAGGCCTTCTTTCTTTTTCCCCGCGTAGAAGGCAAAGACACCGAGATGCCATTTGCGGAACGCGGCGATGTCCGGTGGCATATCGGGCTGGATAAAAGACGTGCCCATTTCGTAGGCGGCATCCAGCGAGACATCCGCCCACGGCAAAGGGATGCGCACCGCCTTGAGCGTCAATTGCTGATCGTCTGCCTGGGCCACGCCGCCCAGCACCTTGTCTCCCGACTTCTTGGTGAACGGCGCCGCGTAACCTTTCTTGGCCAGGTCCTCGACCAGTTGCGATTTGTAGTTGGCCAGCCACTGCGTCTTCTTCGCCAGGAGAGTCTGTTCGTCGCGCGCTTGTTCGGTCTTGAGCGCGGGATCCATAATCGCCGTCCGCGCCTCGGTGAATTGGAATTTCTCTAGGAGATCGTTGCGCTTCTCCTTGGCGTCGCCGAAGGCCTTGGCGTCGGCGGCCATCTCCTCGGCGTTCGCCTTCGACATTTCGGCCAGCATGGCCTTCGCCTTCGGCCCGATGTCGGCGATCTGGGTGTCGAGTGCGTTGCTCATCTTCGTGGTCAGCTTCATCTTGGCCCGCGCCGCTTTTGCGGCCTCCACGGCGTCGTTCTGTTCCTGCGGCGTCTTCGCCGCCTGCAGCGCTTCATTTGCCGGCACGAACAGCTTGTAGTCGTTCACAAAATTGTCGCCCATCTCCTTCAGCTTGCGGAGATCCTCCGGCCCATCGGCCCAGTCGACCATCTTCTCCGGCGCCACGTCGGTGAACTGGCGGAACAGCGCCGTCGCCTCATCGTACTTCTCGAGGTTCCAATCCTTCATCGCAAACGCCAGCACCGCGATCCCCTCATACGACCACTTGTCGTAGTCTTTGCCTTCCGTCGGCGCGATGGGCTCCTTCGAGTGCAACAACGTTGCCACCTTCATGAAGAACGTCGCGACCTGCGAATCCGACCCGGCCGTCGTGAACGGGCCGCGCGTCTCGATCTTGCCGAACACCAGTTGCGCCTCGTCTTCCTTGCCGGCGAGCATCAGCGCCAGGCCTTGGTGAAAATCGATCCAGTTCAGGAGCGGCTGCCGGATCTTCGGCTCCGCCGAGATGGCCCCGAGCGCATCCGCCGCCTCGGCAAAATGGCCATTGATCATCTGCGACCGCGCCTCGACGAAGCGCGTATCCGGCGAGCCGAGCGATTTCTTCTCCGTGCCGTCGGGCTTCTTGACCTGACGCTTCGGTTTTTCATCGCAGGAAGCCAGCAGGCCCAACAGCAAGGAGGGGACGACGAGGAGAGAACAGAATTTCCGGATCATTTTTGGAGTCACAATGGGAAGGATGCCGGGGGAATTATCGGCTGAGCAGGCGGAGGACGTCAATAGAGGCAAGGTGACAGGCGTGCGAGACCCGAAATCGCCCGGGAACGACCACTCCCGTCTGGGTTGTGGGTTGTGGCCTCGGGAGATATCGAGAAATCTGCTTGCAAGGGGGTTGCAACCCCGGCAAATTCCCGCGCTCTTTTCCAAGAAAGACCCTATCGTCCAGTGGCCTAGGACACTCCCCTTTCACGGGAGTAACACGGGTTCGAATCCCGTTAGGGTCGCTTGTAAACATCAGGGTTTGCAGGCGATTCGAGATTCAGCGTGACAAAAACGTGACAAAGCGCTAGATTCCCCTCTGTGAAAACGAAACGCATCGAAGTCAAAGAGGGGAACATCTCCGTCCCAATCTACGAGTTCTCAGACGGGCGCTATTGCGTCGATATGCTGCTCGGAAAGACGCGAAAAAGAATTACGCGGACTTCGCTTGAAGCCGCAAAAATCGAAGCGCGGAAGCTCATCGCTCAAATTGCCACGGGTCGAGCGCATGAGGAGCCTATGACGCTCGCGGAAGTCGAGGACTATCGGCTCGCCAAAGGCAAGCTCGTGCCGTTAGGGGTGTCACTGTTGACTGCGGTTGAGGAGTGGACCGCGGGACGCGGCAAAATTCCGCTCATCGTTACGAAAACGGTCTCGGAAGTAGCCGAAGAATTTCTCACTTCAAAGCGGGTTGAGGGCGTGGGCTTTTTTCATCTGGAAGATCGGAAATACCGGATGAACAAATTCGCTGCGGCGTTTCCCGGCCGCATTGATCAAATCAGCACGCACGAAATTGAGGTCTGGTTGAACGGCCTCAAGGTCAGCGGGCGCACGCGGAACAACTACCGCAATGCCGTCCTCCAGCTATTCCGCTACGCCCGCGCCAAGCGCTACCTGCCACGGAATGAGCCGACGGTCGTTGAGGATGTTGCCGCGGCGAGCCCGGGAGAGGGGGCGATTGAAATCTACACGCCGAAAGAGCTGCGATTGCTGCTCTCACAAGCCCCGGCAAAACTGCTGCCGTTTTTTGCCATTGGCGCACTGGCGGGCCTGCGCAGTCAGGAAATCATGCGGCTTGATTGGAGCGATCTTCGTTTTGAGCAAGGCTTTATCGAGGTCGCCGCGGAAAAGGCTAAGACCGCCTCACGTCGGCTCGTGCCGCTGCTGCCCGCGCTCGCCGCCTGGCTGCTGCCGCTCCGTCAAAAGTCCGGCCATGTCGTCGGGTATACGCGGAACGATGTCCTCTGCGAGGCACGGCAGCGGTTTTGCAAGAACGGCATCAAAGAAGGTGATGAAGTCGTTGAATTCACTTGGAAACCGAACGCATTGCGGCACAGCTACGCGAGCTACCGTCTGGCCGACATTAAGGACGCGGCACGGGTGGCATTGGAGATGGGAAATTCGCCCACAATGCTCTTCCGCAACTACCGAGAACTGGTGACTGAAAAACAGGCAGCGGAGTGGTTTTCTGTGCTCCCGACGGTGACTCGCTCTGCGCACAAAACGTCAAAGCCAATACTCCAACGCGCTGCCTAAGCCCGCGATTTAATCAGGAAGTCTTCCATGAAATTCTCGAGTTCCTTAAGCCGGTAGCGCACAAGATGGGAGCTGACTTTGCGCGGGTGGATGTAACCGAGCCGCACCCATTCTTTGAACTGCGATTCACCTACGGACAGGTATTTGCAGGCCCCTTTTAGATCGACGTAGCCGGTGAATTCGTTGATGCGCGAGAGCTGCCGCTCGACCGCATCACTCACGGCGCGAATCAGCAGGTCATCTGGAATTTCGACGCGGAGCATAAGGTCGTTCTAAAAAATCCGACGGCAAACGAGCGCGTCCTAAACCCAATTCACGTAGCGGCAAGGGCTCCCGCAGACTCCTTGTTCCACAACTCGGCGATCCCTTCGCGGATGGACTTGTGGGGATCGAGTGGCGGAAACAATTCCTTCACGTCCACCCGCAAGACCTGGCGTAGATAGCAAAGTTCGTGGTCGCCGACCTGCACGAGTTGCGCTTCCATTTTCGCGACCCCGCTCCGGCTGATATTCCAGCCGGCAAGCTGAAGGTGAACGGCAAAATCGGCCTGCGTCCAACCTCGCTTTCGCCGCAATCGGCTGATGATCGGTCCGACTAGATTCCGATGCGTCAAAATCTTCATGATGTGGAGATCCGTAACACGATATCCCAAGCGCCTTGCGCTGGTTCCGGCGCAGGTTTGCAAAGCAAACTCCTCGAACCCTCCGTTGCAGTCCGAATGATCGCATCCGGGTTGTTCTGGCGGCGCCAACCGGCGGGGCGAGGACACCGAAGAAAAATGTCCGGCTCTAGCCCCACCGGTTGTGAAGAACTCGTCTGCGAGTTATTCAAGTCGCCGGAAACAACCTCGGTGCGTTGAGCGTTTCGAAGCTGGAGTCGTGAGTTTCGTCCGGGGAACTTGCACTCTCAGGCAGCGCCGAGATGCGGGAGCGCGTTGCCCTCGTGAAATTCTGACGATCCCGCCGAAACGATCCGGGCTGCCATTTACGGTGCGAATGCAGAATGAGGCATATCCTACCGCTCTCAAGAGAACCGTCATACGGCATTTAATGACGGGTGGCAGAGCCGTTAAAACCGCACAACGTCGTAGCTCGCAACATTCACCGTCTCCGGTTGCGTGCGAAACTGACGCAGGAGCAACTGGCGGAACTCGCCGATGTTGACCTACGCTCGTTGCAGCGGATTGAAGCCGGCTCATGGAACATGACCGTCGATTATCTCGGGCGCTTCCAAACGGCGCTTCGCTGCAAGTGGCGGGAATTGCACCAGGGACTGGACTGATTCACCCGGCAGGAATGGAGGGAGGCTACTTTTCAGAAACGGTTCGCGCGGCGTGTGCGAGTTGGTGGTCGGTCGGGATCTCGATCTCGCACTTCCGTCCCGCCGAGGAACCGCGGGGTTTGCGTAGGGTCGCCTTGAAGCCAAGGCGCCAACCTTCGTGGCACGCCCGTCGAAGGCAGACGAGGAGGAGACTGAAACCACAACTGCACTGTGCGTTTCATTTTGCGCTCAAACGGGCGCACATGCCGAAACCGCTGCCGATACTGCTCATGCCGCGCGCAGCGGCATGCTGTATAAGAACCTCATCGGAACGGAAATAAGGAAAAGGCGGGACCGCCTCGGTTGGAGTCAATCCGACCTGGCGGTAAGGCTGCAGCTTGCCGGTTGGGATATTGATCGCAGCCAACTCTCGAAGATCGAATGCCGCTTGGTTCATGTCAGTGATTTCCAGCAACTGTATTTTGTGCGCGTCTTCAAGGTGAGTTTTAACGACCTACTTCCAAGCGTCGATCCATTGGAAAAGGTCAACGACTTTCTGGACAGAACGATGGAACGAAAGCGTGCACCGATTCCGAGGGGCAAGAGGGCGAAGAAAGGGAAACTCGAAAAAAAGAAATAGCGCGCCGCACCTGAACAGCATGACTTGGGAAGAACTCGTCGCTCTCTTCTTCATCTCCTACGAACAGTCCGTGCATGTCATTCGCGGGGAGGGGCTGGACGCTGTGAGTCTGCAACTCTCGCCGGCGGCCTTGTTCGTTTCGATTAAATCCAGCGGGAGACTGAACATCGGCATTTACGCATGCGACGAACTCCGTCTCGTCGGAACGCGCGCCATCCCACTGACGGAATTGAAGCTGAGCTTTTTGCGCCGTGAAATTGAGGAAGTTTTGGGAAAGCAAATCATCGCTATGCTCGATCTCCAAGCTGTGCACGACTTCTCAAACACTTGGATAACCGAAAGCGATTTTAAGGCGGCTCGTTTTTCGCGCGATCTTGCGCGCAGTCGAGGTGGCAGCGCAGCACCGCGAAGCCGCGATATCATCCGGCCGTCGATGGCGGCAAAATTTCTAGCGATGCGCGAGCCACCTCTAAGCGGCAGTGCGGTGCGCGATCAACGGTGAATCTTTGTGTTGGACACGAGTTATCGCGAACACAACACGGGCGCAGGTCGGAGGGGCAGTCGAAGGGTGCGAGAAACAGCGTTGCTCGAAAGTACCAGTCATTGTCCCCGGAGGAGGAAATTTAACCCCGAGTAGAGATGGCTTGCCCGGCGAACAATGCGGCGCTCCCAGGGTCGGCTGGATGCGCAGAAGCTGGTTCTAGGGGGCGACGTGGCTTCACAATTGACCGGGCTCGGCGCTGCAAGCTAGATAGGGCAGCTATTTCGTAACCGCAGCCTGAACAATATGCACCCCGACCCCGAGCCGAGAGTATCAATCCCACCGATCGCCTCAGAGAAAATTGTCATCGAGAGGAAAATCTTCTTCCTCGACCTCAAGGAGAACCAGCGCGGTCGCTTCTTAAAGATCACCGAGGATGTGGGCGGTCGCCGTGACACGATCATGCTTCCGGCCGAAGCGTTCCGGGAATTTTTGGATGCCCTGGAGCGATTGGTGGAATTTGAGACCAAGCTTTAGCCTCCCCCTATCGCTTGCGAGCTGTGTCCCACACGTCTTTGGCAGTGGGCGAATTCTCCACGATTCCGCGATGAGGCGTTCGCCACGTTGATGGCCCAGCGGCGCGGAAAATCCCGCTCGCACGCGCCTTAGCGGCAACCCCAGCGCGCAGCGCCGGGCAGCGAACAAACGCCTTTTTCTCCTTCTGAGGCACCGCGCCAAATGAGCGGGAGCGAGCGCTAGACTAGCGAGGTGGCACCGACCTACTTGGCCGACACGAAGCCTCCCCGGAGTTCCCACGGAGGCTGAGCAAAGGTCCAACAAACATCCGCCGGGCGGGGGTCAGCACGCAGGTGCATCTGCTGCACCAAAGCGGCACGCTCGGGAGATTCGACACGGTGCTGCACCTCGGCGCGTGCTCGGCGACGATGGAACGCGACGCGGCCTTTCTCATCCGCAACAACTTCGATTTCACCAAAGACCTCGCCGTCTGGTCGCTCGTGAATGACGCGCGCTTTGTCCACGCCTCCTCCGCCACGACCTATCGCGACGGCGCGCAAGGCATGAGCGACACCGCGCCGCTGGAGCCGTTCAATGGGCTGATAGTCCCCGTCGAAATCAGCCCTACCGACGCCCGGAATCGACCCAAGCCTTAGCCGGTTCTCCGATTATCGGTGTTCCTATTCCCCGCGGGAATAACGGGAGCGGCAACTTCGGGCGACTATGTCAGGCGACGAATACGAATAACACGGCGGCTCCCATCAAGCGGATGACGGAACCGGCGTAAAAGTCGTGCACGGATTCTATGTCAGCCGTTTCCACGTCAGTTCTGAACGCGGCTCCGCAGCCATACGCGAAGGATGTCCAGATCCACGGGCTTGACGAGGTGCTCGTCGAAGCCGGCCTGCTTCGCGGCCAGCAGGTCTTCGGGGCTGGCGTAGCCGGTCATGGCGATGAGGAAGACGCCGGCCAGGGCGGGCATGGCGCGCAGGTGGCGGGCGACTTCAAAGCCGTCCATGCCGGGCAGCCCAATGTCGAGGAGCACGACTTCGGGCAGGAACTCGGCGGCGGCGGTGAGCGCATCGGGGCCAGTGAAGGCGGTGCGTGTGACGTGCCCGCGTCTCGCCTGGAGAATCGCCATACTGCGCGCCGAATCAGTGTTATCATCGACGATGAGGAGGCGCCGGGAGATTTCGCGCGCCACGGGCGGCGGCGGCGGGGTGGGCGGAGGCGCCCGGCGGAGAATTGGCAGGCGGACGACGAATTCGCTGCCCTGGTCGAGTCCCCCGCTGTGCGCTTCGACACTGCCTCCGTGCAGCTTCACGAGCCGACTGACGAGAGTGAGGCCTATGCCGAGGCCTCCGTGGGCGCGGTCAAGGGCGCGGGTCGCCTGCACGAAAAGATCGAAGACGCGAGGGAGCAGCTCTGGAGCGATTCCGGCTCCGTCGTCGCGCACGCGGACGATGACCTCCGGCGGCTCGACGCCGGCGGCGCGCTCGGCGCTCAAGGAAATATGGCAGCCGTCACCGCTGTACTTGCACGCGTTGTTGAGGAGATTGGTGAACACCTGTTCGAGGCGGGTGCCGTCGGCATTTAGAAAGACCGGTTCGGCGGGCATCGATACGGCCAGGTCTTGATGACGGGCGTCGCAGCCGGAATGCACGAGACTGGTCGCGGCGGTGAGGATTGCCTCAAGCGGCACGGGCTTTTTGCGCAGTTCGATCTTCCCCTCGGTGATGCGTGAGACATCGAGCAGATCGTCGATCATCCGACTCATATTTTCGATCTGCCGGCCGATGATGTTCTGAGCCTGTCTCCGCTCGTCCTCCGTGGCGTTTGCCGTTTGCAAAATCTCCGCGGCATTGCGCAGTGGCGCGAGGGGATTGCGTAACTCGTGGGCGAGCATGGCGAGGAATTCGTCTTTACTGCGATCGGCGCGGGCCAGCTCCACGGCACGCGCGGCAAGCGAATCCTCCAACGTGCGGCGTGCAGTAATATCGGTGAGGTTTTCCATGACTGCCACGGCGTTCCCCTCCCCATCGTAATCCAGTGTCTTGCGCGCGAATACGGTGATGCACCGACCGTCGCGAGTCGTATGGACCAGTTCCCCTATCCAGTGCCCCGTCCGATGCAACACGTCAGTCAGTTCCTCGACAGGCGTCGGGAATTTTGTTTGAAGCAGGCGGTGGCTGAATTTTCCGAGCGCCTCTTCTCGCGACCAACCGTAAAGTTCCGCGGCCCCATGATTCCAGTAACGGATCTTGCCCTCCATATCGCGCACAATGATGGCGTCATTGCTCAAGTCGAGGAGGCGGGCTTTTTCCGCCAACTCGCGAGCTGTTTTTTGGCGCGCAGCGCTTTCTTCCCGGAGCTGCGCATTCAGATGATCCGCTGCCTCCGTGAGTTCATGCTGGCGCACGGCTCCGAGGATCAGCGCTTCATTCATCGCGACGGTCTGCTCATGCAGTCGCAAGAGATTAGCGGGCGGCTTCAGGGCTGGCAGTTCGGCATCCATACTGATCGCCGTTAAGGCGAACCGCTGAGGGGTGAACGCTTCTCCACCGGACCAGCTGCTTTGAGAACGTGCTTCAGCAGCATCAATAATTCGGAGGTCCTGTAAGGCTTCGGCAGAATATCTTTCACGCCGAGGAGGGCGAGCTTGGGGCCGTAGGTGGAAGAGGCGAGCCCGCTGACGCCGATGATCGGCAGTGTCGAGTTCATGGTCCGCAGGATTTTGATCGCTTCCGGGCCATCCATCACGGGCATGGTCATATCGGAGACTACGGCGGCGATTTCCGTGCTCCGCTGACTGTAGATGGCCACGGCTTCCGCACCGTCGCTGGCGAGGATGACGCGGTAGCCAAACCCTTCGAGCGTCTGCTGCGTCATCTTGCGCATCGGCGCCTCGTCATCTACGACGAGAATGAGTTCACCGTTGCCGGACGGCAATTCGAGCGCCGGTGAAGGCGGCAGCGCCGCCGCGATTGCCGTTTGCGCGGGTAGAAAGATTTGGAAGGTGGTGCCTTTCCCCAGCTCGCTCGCGACGTGGATGAATCCGCCGTGGCTTTTGACGATCGCCAGGGAGCTGGAAAGGCCGAGGCCCGAGCCTTTGCCAAATTCTTTGGTGGTGAAAAATGGATCAAAAATGTTTTCCACGATCCGAGGCGCCATGCCCATGCCGCTGTCCGTGACCTCCAATAAAACGCAGGGTCCGGCGTGAGCTTGGGGATTTTCGCTCAAGCCTGGGTGGTCCGCGGCGAGCTCCCAATTTTCAGCGGAGACGACCAACCGGCCACCGGCCGGCATGGCGTCGCGCGCGTTCAGGCAGAGGTTGAGCAAGACCTGGTGGAGCTGCGTCGAGTCGCCCAGCACGGTCGACAGGTCCGGCGGGACACGGGTCTGGATTTCAATGTGCCGCAGGAAGGTTTCGTGGACGATCTTTTCTATCTCGCGGATGAGTTGCGCGATCGACACGGTCACGCGCTCACCCTCGACGCCGCGGGCGAAAGAGAGAACCTGCCGGACCATCTCCGCGCCGCGCTGGGCGCTGGTCTCGACAACATCCAGGATTTCCCGACTGGTGGGGTCGGTGAACTTCATCTTCAGCAAGTCGAGCGACATGACGATCGGCCCGAGGGAATTGTTCAGATTGTGCGCGATGCCGCCGGCCAGCGTGCCGATGCTCGCCATGCGCTGGCTGCGGAGCGACTGTTGCTCCAGCTTCTTGCGCTCGGTGAGATCCATGAAAGACGTGATTGCACCAGTGATTTCCATTTGGTCGTTTTTCAGCGCCGCGAAGTTGGTCAGCACCGGGACGCGGGAGCCATCGGGCCTTTCGATCGAGACTTCGACATTGAGCGCAGGGAGCCCGGTGCGCAGCACCTCCACGATCGGGCTTTCGGCATGGGGCAATAGCCGGCCATCGGGCCGCCACATCCGCACGGACCCGCAGTAACGCTCGATCCCGCACACCGGCTCCCGGCCCCACAGCTCGGCGGCGAGGGAATTGTAATTCTGGATGAACCCGTCCCGATCACACGCGGAGACGCCCATCGGCGCGGCGGCAAACAAACTGCGAAACCGCTCTTCGCTTTCCCGGAGCGCGGCTTCCGCCAGCTCGCGCTGGCTGATCTCCGTGCGGAGCTGGGCGTTCAGGATCTCGGCTGCCTCCCTGAGTTCATGCTGGCGCACCGCCCCGAACGTTAACGCCTCGTTCATCTCCACCATCTCGTACAAATGCTCGATGTCCGCGAGCGCATCGTCGGAGGGCGGATCGGTGCCGGTGAGATTGGCCTTCATTGGGTGGCCTTCGGTTCCGGCGCCGCTTCGTCCCGTTGCCCGATGTGCTCCGGCAGGCCGGTGGTCAGCCGCGAGTAGTCCGTCTGGCGCGGATGGATGACGACCACGCCTTTGTCCGTGATGACATACTCGCGGATGTCTTTGCTGTGATTGCCGCCGCGCATTTTCACCACGACCATCACCTTGCGAAGCTGCCCATCGATCTCCACGTAGCGCAGCCGGATGATGTCGTCGGTGAGGAAGGAAATCGCGTAATGGCTGAAGGGCATCGCGGTGAAAGTATCCTCGACCTCGACCGTGCTCAGGATGGTGATGCCCGCGCCGGTCAGCGCGCCGATCATGCGGTAGAGCGACTCGCGGAATTCCGCGCGAAAGCTCGGCGCGAGGGCCATTTCAAAGCCGACCAGCGAATCAATCGCCAGCCGTTTCGCGCCGACGCGCGTGATGGCTTCGAGCAGCTCCTGCATCGTCTCATCCACCGAGAGGTCGAGCGGGCGCAGGTAGAGGATTTCGAGCATGCCCTTTTTCTGCGGGGTCTTCAGGTCCAGTCCGAAGGCGGCGGCGCGCTCGGTGTAGCCGTTCGGGCGCTCCTCGAAGACGGCGATGATTCCCGGCTCGCCGTGGCGCAGACCATCGGCGATGAACTGCGTGGCGAGCGCCGATTTTCCCGTGCCCGAGGGACCCGCGATGAGCAGGCTGTCGCCTTCGAGAATGCCGCCGCCGAGCATCGTGTCCAGCTCCGGGATGCCCATGGAACGCCGGCGCCGCGCCTGCGGGAGCACCTTCTTGCCGACCAGCCCGAGGGTCCGCGAAAAGGCCTGCAAGCCGTGCTCGGTGATGCGGATGGTGTGCAACCCCGGCACCGAAGCCTGCCCGCGCAGCTTCATGACCTGGAGCTTGCGCACCACGGAGTTCCGCTCCGCCACCTGGGAGAGCCAGATGAGCCCGTCGGCCACAGTGAAGACCGGATTGTCGCGCACTTCTTCAACGACATATTCCCCGACCAAAAACGTCGTGGCTTCCCACCCCGTCAAAAATTGCGCGAGCCGCTGCACGAAGACCTGCATCTCCAGTTCGCTCACGCTGGTCGTCGCCTTGCGCACCACGGTGCGGAAGGAATCCACCACCACGAGGCTCGGGCCGACCGCCGCGACCTGCCGGGCGATCTCCTCGAAGACCGCGTTCAAATCCTTCTCCATCACGACCTCGGCGAGGTTGATGAAGCGGATCGCGGTGTTCAGCTTCGTCTCATCGAAGAAGGAATACTGCTGCTGGTAGCGCAGCATCTTCATCGCGGGCTCGCCGAGCACGGTGAAGTAGAGCGCAGGTTTCTTCGCCGTGGCATTCGCGAAAATAATCTGATGCGCGAGCGTCGTTTTGCCGCAGCCCGGAGTGCCCGC
>NZ_JBDUCX010000374.1:0-4258 GCF_040003245.1 Chthoniobacter sp. | reverse complement strand
AATTCAACCCGGGAAGAGTGGACGGTATGGTCCCTGGGACGAATAGGTCCGACAGATCCTGAGCCGTTCCGGTTCCGAAGCCAAAGAAGGGCTGGTTGGTTGCCGTCTGGAGGCCCTGACCAGTATTGGTGGTGACCGTCAAGCCCGTCGGCGTGGCGGTCGAAGGGTGCGCGGCGTCATTGAGGTATCCAGTCGGGGTATTCGCCACAATCCCGAAGATTTCCTGCATCGTCGCGACGTCCGAGGAGTGCGTGAAATTCAACGTGCTGTTGTAGGCATTGCCTTTGCAATACGGCGAAATCACGATTTCCAGCAGCGTATGATAGAAATCGTTGATCGGGCTGCCCTCGGTTTCATCCGTCCAGAGGACGATCGCGGCGTGGCCGGATTGATAAACCGGCGAGGCCATGATCTGCGGGACGATCATCGCGCAGAAATTGTCCATCTGGGCGATGCGGGCGAGATCGGAGCCGCCGGTGTAGGTTTGATTCACCCCAGAGTTGGTCCCGCCGTAGTTGTGATAGACAAAGCTGGCGGACAGCGCCGTGTGCCCGTCGTTGTATTGATCCGGTGTGATGACGCAATATTGGGCCTGGGTATTGTTGGCTAGATCGCTGGCCAACTGCTCCAGCGGAGCATAGTGGTAGGCTTCGACATTTGTCGGCGAGGTATTCGGTGACGTCACCGTCCCACCGTTGGTCGCGGTGAAGAACAATTGGCCGGTGTGCTTGGTGGCGAAATTGTACTGGTGGGAGCCATTGTAGGCGTTGACGTAGGAGTTGCTGCTGCCACTGAAACTGGTCAGGGGAACCGTCCGCGTCCCGACCGGAGCGATGTTGTTCGTGAGCGTGCCGCCGGCGGTATTGAAATTCAGGCCACTGGAGTTCAGGAGGCAAGTGCCTTCCGTGTATGAGGTCCAGGAGATGCCGGCATTCTGGAGCAAAGCGCTCAAGTTCTCGCCGGTGAAACCGGGGTTGGCCGCCAGGAAGTTGGCGATGGCCGTCATGGGCGGGCTGCTGGCCGCATAGGGCTCGTTGTCATTCAGCGTGGACAGATTCGATCCCGCTTCCATGAACACGTAGTTCGGCTCGGAAGGGTGAACGCTGGTGCCGTTGGGAATATTGGTCCCATAGGGCGAAACATTGGTATTGTTATAGGTGGCGAAAACGTGGTGGTAAGCGGAGCAGAAGGAGCTGTGCGCGGTTTGCGAGATGGTGTTGCCTTGATAGTCGACGGTGTAAGCGTTGCTATTCGGAGTGCAGAGGCTGGTGAGATAGGGGGAGGCCCCGTTCTTATTCTGGAAGAGGATGTTATTGTAGCTGGTATCCGTGCCCGACGTGAAGCAGCGGTTTTCCAAGAGGATATAGAAAACGGTGTCGATTTGCTGGGCATTGGCGGCTGTCAGCATGAAGCCGAAGGCGCCGGCGCAGGCGAAGAGACTCTTGCGCAACCAGCTTGGGCGGGTACGTTTAAGGGATGGAGATAGCATGTTGGGTTCGGATAGCAGTAGGTGAGGTGGGCTGTGGGCTGCTCTGAAGAGGGCGTGAGTGCTCTACCGAGTCGGCCCCCCGTAGCGCAATAGACCACCTCGTGGTCAGCGAAGATGTTACCTGCCCGGCATGTCGCTGAAACAAATGCCACCCGATCGCCACGTAGCTCGGGTGATTGACATGAAGGCGTCGGGGATATTCCGACGTTTCCGTGAAGATGCGCGAAGTTACTATGTGCCAAGGACGCCGTTCGCGCGGCGCCGTTACCCTAGCCGGCCGTCCGGGCTCACCGCGGCCCCTTGGCGATCTCGATCTTGTTGTAGTTTTTCTTCACCGCGCGGGTGCCGCGGCGGGTCTTGGCTTCGCCGAGGGCGAGGGCCATGAATTCCGCCTGGCTGGCACGCTGGTTCTCTTTCTTCACTGCGGGGCGTGAGTAGTTGCCTTCACTGTCGAGGATGCTGGCCTTCACGTTGTCCGCAAGTTGTGTGGCGAGGATCTGGTTCACGATGCGGTCGCGCAGGGCGGGCTCCTCGATGGGGAAGACGATCTCGATGCGGCGGAAGAAATTGCGGGGCATCCAGTCCGCACTGCCGAGGAGGAGCTTCGGCGAGCCGGCATTCTCGAAATAGAAAATGCGGGAATGTTCGAGGAAGCGGCCGATGATGCTGCGCACGGCGATGTTCTCGCTCAACCCGGCGACGCCCGGGCGCAGGCAGCAGATGCCGCGGATGATGAGGTCGATCTTCACGCCGGCCTGGGAGGCGGCATACAGCGCCTCGATGATCTCCTGGTCCACGAGCGAGTTCATCTTGGCGATGATGCGCCCGGGCTTTTTCGCGTGGGCGTGTTCCGTCTCCTTCTTGACGAGGGTCATGATCGCCTCGTGCGTGGTGAACGGGGAGATGAGGAATTTTTTCGCGCCCTGGAAATGGGAGATGCCGGTGAGGAGATTGAAGAAATTCGTGGCGTCTTCGCCGTAGTCGGGCTGCGCGGTGAAGAACGAGAGGTCGGTGTAGAGCCGGGCGGTGCTGGGGTTGTAGTTGCCGGTGCCGAGGTGGACGTAGCGCCGCAGGCCATCCTCATCGCGCCGGACGACGAGAGCGATCTTGCTGTGCACCTTGTGGTGCACGATGCCGTAGACGACGTGCACGCCCGCTTCTTCGAGGCGCCGCGCCCAGAGGATGTTGTTCGCCTCGTCGAAGCGCGCCTTGAGTTCGGTCACGGCGGTGACTTGCTTGCCATTCTTCACCGCGTCCATGAGGGCGCCGACGATGCGGGGGTCGCCACCCGTGCGGTAGAGCGTTTGCTTGATGGCGAGGACGTTGGGATCCTGTGCGGCTTGTTCGAGGAAATCGACGACGCTGCCAAAGCTTTCGTAGGGATGATGCACCAGCACGTCGCGCTGGCGGATGACGGAGAAGATATCCTGCACGCCGCGGAAGGCCGGCGCGGTGGGCCCGACGAAAGGCTTGTCGCGCAACTCCGGCGAATGGTCGCCGGCGTAGATGACCATGAGGCGCGTGGGATTGAGCGGGCCGTCGATGAGATAGAGGTCCTCTTCCGTGAGCTCGAGGGTTTCGAGGAGGTACTGGTAGATCTCCGCCGGGCAGCCGGCATCGGCCTCGAGCCGCACCGCGGCGCCGCGCCGCCGGTTGTGGAGTTCATTCTCCACCGCCTTGAGCAGGTTGCCGATGTCCTCTTCGTCGATGTAGAGCTCGCTGTTGCGCGTCACCCGGAAATGCCAGAAGCCGAGAATTTTCGTCCCGGGAAAAAGATCGGCCAGGTAGTGCCCGATGAGGTGCCCGAGGTAGATGAAGTCCAGCCGTTCATCCTCGCGCGGCAGCCGCACGAGGCGGGGCAGGACGCGCGGCACCTGCACGACGGCGAGACGCCGCTCGATCTCCCCCTCGCGCTCGATCTCGACCTGCACGACGATGTTCAGGGACTTGTTCAGAAGCTGCGGGAAGGGGTGCGAAGGGTCGATGCCCAGCGGAGTGAGCACCGGCCGCACATTGGCGCGGTAGTATTGTTCCACCCAGTTCCGGTCGGAATCGCTCAGGTGCTCGTAGTCCAGGATGTGGATGCCGTTTTTCGACAAAGCTGGCAGCAACTCCTCGCGCCAGCAGCGGTACTGTTGCTCGATCATCTGCCGCACCTTCTTGCGGATGGCCCGCAACGTCTCGCTGGCCGTCTTGCCGTCGACGCTCCGCTCGACGATGTCGCTTTCCACCTGTTGCTTGAGGCCCGCCACGCGCACCTCGAAGAACTCGTCGAGATTCGAAGAGGTGATGGTGAAGAACTTCACCCGTTCCAGAAGCGGATTGGCGGGATTGAGCGCCTCGTCCAGGACACGCTGGTTGAAAGCCAGCCAGCTAAGCTCGCGGCTGAGGAAGTGCGAAGTCGAGTACGTCTTCATCGGGGCGGCGAGGCTAGCGAGCCAGTCGGTGGGCGGAAAGTAACATTCTTGTGAATGCGGTTGGCGGGACTTGGTGGTCCAAAATGACACCCCGTATCTCTGTAGCCGAGGGGAGTGAAGGAACCGCCCCTATCTGGGAAGCAGGCCTCATCCTGATTTGGCGAGTGCCTGGCACACTCCTGGCGCGTGGGGACACGCGCCCCACACCGGCGAGTCACGCCGGTTCCTCTCGACGGGTCTCATCGTCGATTTCGAATGCCGATGCAGCCCCAAAATCGAGCTCCCGGCCCCATTTTTAAAAATCTCGCACCTTAAATCGCCTTAAGAGGGCTTAAGGCACCTTAAATCGGCT
>NZ_JBDUCX010000373.1:0-4261 GCF_040003245.1 Chthoniobacter sp. | reverse complement strand
AGCCGGAGCGCCCGGAGCACCGGTCGCCCGAGGGGCATACGCAGGCGCTTCCTCGTGATGGTCCATGAGCTTGAAACCCGAGGGCCCTTGATCGCCCGTGCCCATCTCTTTCTTGGTCACGTCGAGCGCCTTGCGCATGCTCGATTTGTTAACGCTGTAAACTTGGGCGATCTCTTCGGTGATCGTGCCTTCGCGGAAGAGCCGCAGGAGACATTGCTCGAAGCTGTTCCAGCCCGCCTGGTAACTCGACTCGATGATCTCGTGAAAATCGCGGAGGTCACTTTCTCCCAGGAGGATCG
The DNA here is from genome assembly GCF_040003245.1 of Chthoniobacter sp. NCBI lineage: Bacteria > Pseudomonadati > Verrucomicrobiota > Spartobacteria > Chthoniobacterales > Chthoniobacteraceae > Chthoniobacter > Chthoniobacter sp. The sequence continues at coordinate 3,962 of NZ_JBDUCX010000373.1, read as the reverse complement.
CTTCGCGAGTGCGGAGGTTGGAGCCCATGATCTCGTTCACCATGATCCGGCCGCCGCCGGCTTTCGGGGCCAGCCGCTGGCTGATCACATAACGCAGCGTATCGGCCAGGCGTTGGCGGATCTGCTGTTCCTCTTCGCTGGTGAACATGCCGATGATGCGGTTCACCGTTTGCGCGGCGCTGATGGTGTGAAGGGTGGAAAAAACGATGTGGCCCGTTTCCGCCGCGGTGAGGGCGATTTCCATGGTCTCACGGTCGCGAATTTCGCCGACGAGGATGACCTTGGGCGCCTGCCGCAACGCGGCGCGCAAGCCGGTATTGAAGTCGGAGAAATCATTGCCGAGCTGGCGCTGGCTGAAGGTCGCCTTGAGATGCGGATGCAGGAATTCGATCGGATCCTCGAGCGTCACGATGTGGACCTCGGAGTTCTGGTTGATCTCGTTGAGCATCGCCGCCAGCGTCGTCGTTTTGCCGCTGCCCGTGGCCCCGGTGACGAAGACGATGCCCGTCTTCTCCTTGATGATTTCCTTGAAGATCGGTTGCAGATTCAAACTGTCGCACGTCGGGATCTTCGTGCTCAGTTTGCGCATCACGATGGCGTGATTGTTATTCTGCTTGAAGATATTCACCCGGAACCGGGCGAGCCCCGGCACGTAGTAGCTGGTGTCGCAGGAGCCGGAGTTCTTGAGGTCATTCGTGAGCCGCTCGCTGTCGCCGATGATCTTGAGGGCAATCGCCTCCACGTGCGGGCCAGTCAGCATCGGCGTCAGGGGCTCGATCTCCAGGCCGGTGAGCTTGCCGTACATTTCCACCTGCGGGAGACGCCCCACGACGAAGAGCAAATCGGAAACGCCCTCACCCGCGTTGACCATCGTGGTGATCACTTCATCGAGGGCGAAGGTTTGCACCGGGGGCGCGGCGGGACGCGGCGCCGCTCCGCCAATATTCGCGATATTGGGGCGGACTTGAGGCTGGGTGGAGGCGGCCGCGCTGTTCATGGGAGGGCGGTTACCAGGAGTTAAATTGATCGGAGCTGATGGAGTTTGCATGCCGTTTTCGCCCTCCAGACTGAACAGTTTGCGTGCCAACGACCCGGGCTACGCGCGGCAAATGCGTGATAATTTCATACAGGGTCCAAGACAAACGGGCGACGGATAAACGCAGAGACACCGAGGCGCAGAGGAGAAAGGCGGAGAGATCGACTACGGATGGACACGGCTGGACATGAATTTGGGCGGCGGTCCGCCACCCCGTATCCATCCGTGAAATCCGTGGTCAAAATCCCCTTCTCCTCCCTCTGCGCTCTCTGCGCCTCGGCGTTTCAATTACCCAGCCTTCCGTCAAACTGCGGCTTGTGAACGCCAGGGGTGCCGTACACGAAAACCGCGAATGGACACGAATGGACGCGAGTTTTCAGAACACCCATGGCGGAGCAACCTCCTCCGAACTCTTCTATTCGCGTTTATTCGCGTCCATTCGCGGTTTGACTCCGCCCAGCCAGAGCAGTCCGCCTATTTAGCGGAGCACGGCACTCAGGAACGGCGCCGTGCGGCTGCGCTTGCACTTGGCGACTTCCTCCGGGGTGCCGGAGACGACGACTTCGCCGCCGCGCCCACCGGCTTCCGGGCCGATGTCGACGATGTAATCCGCGTCGGCGATGAGGCTGAGATTGTGCTCGATGACGATGACGGTGTTGCCGTCCTCGACGAGACCGTGGAGCACCTTCAGGAGTTCGGCGACGTCGGCCATGTGCAGGCCGATGGTCGGCTCTTCCAGCAAGTAGAGCGTCGATTTCGCCTCGCGATTTTGACGGAGGCGGGCGTACTGGGTGCGACCGAGGCCGCGCGTGAGTTCGCTGACCAGCTTGAGGCGTTGCGCTTCGCCGCCGCTGAGGGTCGGGCTGGGCTGGCCGAGTTTGAGATAGCCGAGTCCCGTTTCGCACAGTAGGGCGAGCGGGCGATGAATCTTCGGCTGCGCAGCAAAGAAGGCCGCGGCTTGCTCCAGCGTCATCTCCATCACGTCGCCGATGCTGCTCTCATTGTAGAGCACCTCGAGCGTGGCGGCGTTATAGCGCCGGCCGTGGCAATCGGTGCACGGGACGTAACTCGTGGGCAGGAAGTTCATCTCCACCTTGATCACGCCCTGGCCCTGGCAGGTGTCGCAGCGCCCACCCTCGGCATTGAACGAAAACCGACTGGCCGTGTAGCCGCGCATCCGCGCCAGCGGCATCTGCGCATAGAGCGAGCGGATTTCGTCGAAGACCTTGATGTAAGTGGCGGGCGTGGACCGCGAGGTCTTGCCGATGGGTGATTGATCGACCTCGTAGGCCGCTTCCAAGTGCTCCACCCCGGTGATGCTGCGGCAGCCGGGCGTCTCGATCTTTCGATTGCGCTTGAGATTGGCCGTCACCGCCGGCTTCAGCACCCCGCGCATGAGCGTGCTCTTGCCGGAGCCGGAAATGCCGGTCACGACGCTAAATCGCCCGATGGGAAACTTCACATCGACGTTTTTGAGATTGTGCAGGTCGGCGCCCTTTACCTCGAGCCAGCGCGTCACGTCCTTCAGGCTGCGACGCTCACCCCGGGTCGGGTGCTGCAACGGTTCGCGCAAATATTTACCAGTCGCCGAACCTTCGATCTTTTGAATCTGGGCGATCGTTCCCTGGGCAACGACCACGCCACCGCGCGAACCCGCACCGGGGCCGAGATCGATGATGGAATCCGCGCGCCGCATCGTGTCTTCGTCGTGCTCGACGACGATCAGCGAGTTGCCCTTGCGCTTGAGCGCTTCAAGGGTGTCGAGGAGCTTCTCATTGTCGCGCGGGTGCAGGCCGATGGTCGGTTCATCGAGCACATAGAGCACGCCGCGCAGGTTGGAGCCGAGCTGCGCCGCCAGGCGGATGCGCTGGCTCTCGCCACCGCTCAGCGTCTTGGCCGAGCGACTGAGCGCGAGGTAATCGAGCCCGACCTGGCCCATGAAAGTGAGCCGTTGTTGAATCTCCGGCACGATGTCCTGGGCGATCGGCTTTTGCGCCGCATCGAATTTGATTTTGCCGAGCAATTCCAACCCGTCGCCGACGGACAGGCCGGTGAATTCGTCGATCGTGCGCGACTGCAGCCGCACATGCCGGGCGATTTCATTGAGCCGCGCGCCGTGGCAGCTCGGGCAAGGCTTGGCTTCGCCTTCCTCCAGCCACTCGTGCTGGCGTTCCTGCGCCATCTCGATCTCGATGGCGGATTCCAGTTTCGGATCGACGTACGATTTCCACACCTCGCCAAAGCCGTGGCACTCCGGGCACCAGCCGTGCGGTGAATTGAAAGAAAACAGACGCGGGTCGAGTTCCTCGAAGGAGTCCCCGCAGCTCGGGCAGCTCATTTCCGTGCTCAAGACCGTCGCGCGCTTGCGAGCATCGAGCAGCTTGGCCGTCCCCTTCCCGATCTTCAGCGCCTGCTTGACCATCTCGCGGATTTGCTCCGGAGAATCGGGCTCGCCGATCAAAACATCGATGGTGTGCTCGCGAAAACGGTCGAGCTTTTCGAAACCTTCCACCGAGACGAATTTGCCGTCGACGAGCAGATCGGAGAAGCCCTGCTTTTCCGCCCATTTCGCGACATCGGTATGGAAGCCTTTGCGGGCCTTGATGAGCGGCGCGAGGATGCGGATGCGGTTGCCCTTGGCCAGCACCTCCACATGTTTGGCGACGGCGGCGGCGGTCTGCTTTTCCACGGCTACGTTGCACTTCGGGCAATACTGCGTGCCGAGCTTGGCAAACATCAGCCGCAGGAAATGGTAGACCTCGGTGACGGTCGCGACCGTCGACTTGCCCCCGCCGCGGGTGATACGCTGCTCGATGGCCACGCTCGGCGGCAGCCCGGAGATCAAGTCCACATCGGGCTTCTCGAGCTGCTCGACGAATTGCCGCGCATACGGCGACATCGAATCGAGGAACCGCCGCTGGCCTTC
>NZ_JBDUCX010000016.1:0-42690 GCF_040003245.1 Chthoniobacter sp. | reverse complement strand
ATCGATTCCCGGCGCGTGAGGACACGCGCCCCACACCGGAATCAATTCCCCCGCTGAAGTTCTGGCGCGCGGCGCGGTTTTGCCATACCACCACCGGCACCTCCGGCGCGTGACTGAACCCGTAACCTCAAATCCTCAATCCCAATTCGCGCGCCTCTGGCCGTGGCTGGCGGCCGCGTTGAGTGGCGTGCTGCTCACGCTCTGCTTTCCTTCGTGCGATCAAGGCTGGCTGTGCTGGATCGCGCTCACGCCGCTCACCGCCGCGGCCTTCACGCCCGGCGGTCCGTGGCGGCGCGCCGCGCTGGGTTACGTCGCGGGGCTGGTGTTTTTCGCCAGCACGTTTTGGTGGCTGAATTCCCTCGCCGACCTGTACGGCAATCCGTGGCTGCTCAGCCTGCCCCTGTTGCTCGCGCTTTACCTGGGCCTTTATTTCGCTTTTTGGGCGTGGTTCCTGGGCACTCTGCTGGCGGCCTTTGATCCTGCGCGATCCTTCGACCGCTCGATCCGCAATCTCGCGCTCGGAGCCTTGGGCGCAAGCGCGTGGGTGGCGCACGAATGGGTGCGCGAGCGGCTCTTCGGGGGCTTTGGCTGGAACCCGCTCGGCGTCGCGCTGCACCACGACCTGGCGATGATCCAGATCGCGGAGGTGACTGGCACTCCGGGCCTCTCGTGGCTGGTGGCGTTCGCCAATCTCATGGCGGTGATCATCGTGCGGCGCATCGTCGGTGAACTCGGTCCTCACTTTTCCCGCCGCATCCGCTGGGAGTTCAGTTTCACGATGGCGCTCATCGCCCTGGTCTTCGCCTTCGGCATCCGGCGGCTCTTGCATCCCGAGGCCGTGGAAAGTTTCCCGCTGCGCGTCGTGGCGGTGCAGCCGAATATTCCGCAGGAGGACAAATTCGATCACGACGCCGAGGAGCATGTGCTCGCGCAATTCGAGCAACTGACCAAGCTGGCCATCCTCACCGAACCGCCGCCACAGCTCGTCCTCTGGCCGGAATCCGCCATGCCGCGCGGCATGTTTTCCAGCGAGCGCAATTTCCACTTCGTGATGGACCTGGCGAAGCAGGGCGATTTCGCGCTGCTCCTCGGCAGCGTCGATTTCGACATGGATGCACGGGAGGATTACAACACCGCGTTGCTACTCACGGGGCGCGGATCCGGGCACCAAAGTTATCGCAAAATGCACCTGGTTCCTTTCGGCGAATACCTGCCGCTGCGGCCGCTCTTCGGTCGTTTTCTCGGCGAACTGGTTCCCGGGGATTTCACGCCGGGTCGCGAATACACGCTGCTGCATATTCCGGAGCCGTCCACCGATCTCGGCGCGCTGGTGTGCTTCGAAGACACGCTCGGGGAACTCACGCGACACTTCGCGCTGCACGGGGCGCAAGTGCTGGTGAATATCACCAACGATGGCTGGTTTGGAAAGACACCCGCGGCGGAACAGCACCTGGCCAACGCCATCCTGCGCGCCGTGGAAAACCGCCGGCCGTTGATCCGCTGCGGCAATACGGGAGTGACCGCCGCGGTGCTGCCTTCCGGACAGGTGGAGAATTGGCTGCCGCCGTTTCAGCAAGGCTTCGCGGCCCGCGAGGTGCGCGTACCCGTCCATGGACGCACCACCTTCTATACCCGCTACGGCGACTGGCTGAGCGATCTGTCGATCGGGCTGACGCTCGGGGCGCTGGCGTTTACCACTGTTCGCAAGATTCGCTCGAAAGCAGGGCGCTGATCCCGCCGTAAACGGCGATGAGAAAGAGAATGAATAACATGGGGTGTTGCCTCCTACTTATGAATCGAAGGTGGTACGGCGGGTGGATGCTTTGGGGGCGACCGTATTACCACGAGCACGCCCTTCCCAACTGTCATCCTGAGCTTGCCGAAAGCCGAGCGCAGGATGACAGACCTGTTTTTTTGGAACGCTGTCGCGTGAAGCGATGCGCTTTATCAAATCAACGACTTCACTTTTCCCGGCGGAATTCAAAGGCAAGAACCGGCGTTCCTGAGTAATATGATCCGGTAGAAAACAGACGGCCGCTTGATTCGCAAATCATGACCCACATCCAACGCACCCTCGCGAAGATCGACTGGCCGCGTGTCGCCGAAGACATGCACGCGAAAGGTTTCGCGCACGTGTCCGGCGTGCTCACCGCGGACGCCTGTGGACGATTGATCGCGGACTACGACCAGCCGAAGTTCTACCGCAAGACGATCACGATGGAGCGGTACCGCTTCGGCCTGGGCGAATACAAATACTTCTCTTATCCCCTGCCGGAAGTTCTCCAGACGATTCGCGAGACGGTGTATCCGCAGCTCGCGCCCATCGCGAATCAATGGATGGAATGGCTGGGACTGGAGAAGCGTTTTCCCAGCGCATTTGCCGAGCTCCAGGCGCTGTGCCACCAGGCCGGGCAGGACAAACCGACGGTATTGATCCTTCGCTATGGCGAGGGCGGGCACAACACGCTGCACCAGGATTTGTATGGAGAGATTTTCTTTCCCATCCAGTTGGTGCTCTTCCTGAATGAACCGGACGCGGACTATACCGGCGGTGAATTCGTGCTGATCCAGCAATCCCCGCGGGCGCAGTCGAAGGCCATCGTGCGGCGCCCGAAGCGCGGGGACATGCTGCTCTTTACGACGAATTTTCGGCCGGTCAAGGGGGCGCGTGGATACTATCGCGCCGGCATGCGGCACGGCGTGAGCGAAGTGCACACCGGCCAGCGGCACACGCTCGGCATTATCTTTCACGACGCCCTTTCTTGAGGAGGTCCGGTGGGTGCTTGGCAAGGCCCTTGGATTGTGAGAGCGTATACGTGTGATTTCGCAGAAGCTCATCGACTTCGCACACCATCGGGAGGCCGACTGGATTGACGTCCTGTCGCGGGAGTTGCACGTGCTCGTCGCCTCGAAATTGCGCGCGGATTCCAACCTGCTCGGCATCCCGCTCTACAACCTGCGTATCTGGAAACGCACCGCGACTCCCGAGATGAAGCTGCTGATCCGGCGCTGGAAGCTGATCCTCATGACGTGGTCGCCCGAGGAGATCATTGATTTCCTCACCTCCGATACCGCCGAAGCGCGCACCCTGCGGCGCTGCAGCCCCTTCTGCGGCGTGCTCACGCCGCAGGAAATCGCGGCGGTCTGGCAGGCTTCCAACGGCCCGACGAAAATGGCGTGAGCTGGCCATGAGGGCGTGGTTCGTGATTGCAGGGTTGGTGATGCTGACCACGCTCCAGGGCGCTTCGGCGGTGGATTTTAGTACCGTGGAATTTGCCGGGAAGACCTTCACCGTCTGCCGCGTCAATGTCCGCAAGGAGCATCTCGAACTTTACCATCGCGATGACACCGGCCAGCCGTTCAAACGGTTCGACCGCCTCACCGCGTGGCTGCTGCCGCAGGGCAAAAAGCTCGTCTTTGCGATGAACGCCGGAATGTATCACGCGGACTTTTCCGCCGTCGGTCTTTTCGTGGCGGGTGGGCAGCAACTCGTGCCACTGAATACCGCGAGCGGCGAGGGCAACTTCTTCCTCAAGCCGAACGGTGTTTTCGTTCTCACGGCCAGCGGCGCGCGCGTGATCGAAGCATCCGAATATCCCAACCTCCACGAGCGCGTGGTCCTCGCGACCCAATCCGGACCGTTGCTCGTGCACAATGGTCGGTTGCATCCCGCCTTTCGCGAAGGTTCGGAATCACGTCTCGTGCGCAACGGCGTCGGCGTGCCTTTGCCTGATGCCGCCATCTTCGTGATGAGCGACGTACCGGTGAACTTCTACGAATTCGCCACGTTCTTCCGCGATCGATTGCACTGCCCTGACGCGCTCTTTCTCGACGGCACCATCTCCAGCGTCTACTCGACCGAACTCAAGCGAAACGATTTTCGGATGGACCTCGGACCGATCATCGGGGTCACCGAGTAGAGTGATTTCTGCCGCCCCTGCCGGGGCGGATCCTTGGCGTGGATATTTCCGGTGGCTGACGCCGACCGGCTAATTTCCGCCGGCCCTTCGGGCCGAGGAGGCCGGCGCAAAAGCGGTGAATGCTAGTTCCCAGCACCGACGGCGCGGTGCCCTCCAGCGCGCCATCTGCGATTCGGATACTGACTACTGACTACTGATTCGGGCCGACACGACAGGCGGACAATCAATTCCGCCACACCAGCCAGCCCATGCCGAGATTCGCGGCGAGGGCGATGCCGAGGAAGGCGCCACCGAGCCAGGTGGTGAGCTTGCTCCAGGCGGCGTCAGCGGCGGCCACGGGCACGGACATGGGCACGGTCACGATCTGCGCGCCGATGATGTCGTCGAGTTTCCAGCCGAAGCCATTGGCCGAGCCGTAGAGCTTGAGCATCTCGGGCGGCGCCTTGTCGGGCGTGCTGTGGCAGGTGAGGCAGCTCACGTTACCGACGCGCAACGGACGGGCGAGGACGAACGCCTTGCCGGTCGCGGAGTCGCGGGCGCCGACGTATTCCGTGAGTGTGTCGGTGGTGCGGAATTTATTGACGACATCCGTCTCCCAATCGGTGCTGCGATTGCGCGGGTTGGTCGGGTTGAGCGTGGCTTCCTTGTAGAAGTAATCGGGATATTTCGAGTTGAGGTAGTGCGAGATTTCCGTGGCGGCAAAGGCCGGCACCGATTGCGGGTGAAACTCCGTGTCCATCATTTCCTCGGGCTTGTTTTTGACGGAATCGATCAGTTGCTTCTGAGCGTCGATCACCTTCTGCTGCCCGAGCATGTAGGCCTTCTTGGCGCTGTTGTAATGGACGTCCTTGGGGATGGCGGCGTCTGCTTCTTTCGGCAATTCCTCGATGGTCTTCTGGAACTCGGAGATGGCCGCCTGGAGCTTGAAGTTCTTGTGCTGGAGCAGCGGGGCCACCTGCTTGGTGGTGTAAATGCGGCTGGAACTGGCCGTCTCCATGATGAGCCGCGCGATCTGCGCCACTTGCTCGCGCGCGTTGGCCTCGAGAAGGTCGCGCGAGATATAGGCGATCCCCGCCAGGACGACAGCGAGGAGTGGAAGAAACACGAGGTTGAATTTCAGCAGTTTCATAATTTAGCGGCTGCCCGCATCGGTGGCGATGACGCAGCGGAAGCCCACGTCATCCTCCCGGAAGCTTGGGTCGAACCCACGGCGGTAGGAAGAAAGCATTTCATCCTGTTTCGAAGTGGCCCAAGAGCCCCCGCGCAGCACACCCCAGCGCGGGTTGGCTTTGCCGAAGGCATCCTGGCACCATTCCCACACATTGCCCCCGAGGTCGGAGACGCCGCGTTCATTGGGCTTGTAGCCGGGCGCCGGGCACGTGCGCGGAAAGGTATCGTGGTAAAACGAGATCGTCGGCCAGTTGTCGGGCGCGCCCGCCTTCGCCTCGGAGCCCGCATAGTTGCCGCCATCGGCGGGCGGCGGGAAGCCGCGGCCCCATGGATAGACGCTCTTGATTCTGCCGCTGCGCTCCTCGGGCGTAGAGCCGGTTTCGTTCTCGAGACCCACGGCCTGGCTCCATTCGCGATCAGTCGGCAGGCGGTAGAACTGCGCGGCGGTCAGGGCGCCCGCGGTCCGTTCCTTGTCGGTCAGCCATTTGCAGAAATAGTTCGCGTCCTCGCGCGAGATGCCCACCACCGGGTGCTCGGGCGATTGCATGAATCCCGGGTTCATCCAAGTGTGCCCGTGGTCCTTGAAGCCGTCCTTTTGCAGCGAGTCCATACCGCCGGTGGCGTCGTATTTCCTGGCTTGGACGAACGCCTCAAAATCGCGCACGCGCGTCTCCACGGCCGCCATCCAGATGTCATCGATCGGAACATAGGTCATGCCGAGGCTGTTTTTCCACGGCTTCCCGAGTTGCGGCGGCTGGCGGGGAGCGGTGACGACCGGGCCCTTGCCGGGCAACGCCGGTGGCGTGACGGACGGGATCTTCGGCGCCGATTTGTTGTCGGGAAAAAAGGCAATGCCCAAAATCAAAAGGACGATCACGCCGACAGCGACGGCGATGATGGGCAGGTAATTGCGCGGTCCGTGCACCCGGGCGGTATCCGCTTCGGCAAGGCGACGGGAAGACGGCGGCGCGGATCGCGCCGGGGCCGGCGGAACGGATTTAGCGGCAGGTTTCGGGGCAACCCGCGGCGTGGGCACGGAGGCCTTGGCGGTAGCCGCGTCCTGCACCGGCATGGCGACGGTGGGGCGTTGCGTGTGATCCGCCGCAGCCGCACTGAGCTGGCCCACGAAATCCTGCGCGGAAGAAAAGTGATCGCGCCCGCTGAGCGCGCGGCGCAACACGGCGTTGCCTTCCTCGGAGACATTGGCCAGCGGGCCGGATGCGCCCGGTTTGCCACCGAGCAGATCGTAGGCGATGGCGGCCAATTGCGCGATGGCCATCGGACGGCAGGCATCGCGCGCCCCGACCATCGTCCGCTCCGCACTGGCGCTCAGTTCATCGATTTCATCGAGGCCGCCCAGCGGATCGAGTTTCACCACGAAGACCGGCCATTCAGCGATCGGGCAACGCAGAACCAATTGTTCATCGGACTCGCTGAATCCCTCGGGAAAATGGATGAGCACGTCGCGCAATTCCAGGGCGAGACGCACGCCGATATCGCGCGCCGCATCGATCGCCGGGGCGATCTGGCCGAGCAGCGAGAGGGTCTCGCGCAGCGTGAGCTCGTGCCGCGCCCGCAGCAACTCGAGGAGCGAAAAGCCCTCGAGCCATTCCGAGACGACATAGCCGAGGGAGCCCGTGCGTTCGGTGGCGAGCACGGCGGTGAAATTCGGATAGCTGGCGCTCTGCACCTGAGCCGCCTGCTCGCGCACGGCGGTGAAGGCCGCGGTCGTACATTGGATCACCTTCACCCGCACCCGCCGCTTCTGCTCGATGTCCTCGGCGTGAAACTGACGGCCGGGATTGGCGGGATCGAGGTCTTCGATCAATTGATAACGCGAGCTCAACACGGAACCGGCGCCCGGCTGCGGCTGGGGAGTGGCCGTGGCGGTCAGGCCGATGGTTTGCGACGCCTCGTCGAAGGTCATCGTCGCGGGCTCATTCTCCGGGGAGCGGCTCGCGTCCTCGAGGATCTCGATGCTGCGCTTGAGTTCCGCGCGCAGTTCCTGCGGCGACTGGATGCGCGCGTCCACGTCTTTCTCCAGCATCTTGCGCAGCACATTGACGACGGACGTGGGAAGCACCGCGAGCGATTCGAAAGCCGGCGGCTTGTCGAGATGCTGGGCGATGACGCTGGCTACCGAGCCCATGAAGGTGGGCTTGCCGGTGAGCATGAACCAGAGCGTGACGCCGAGCGAATAGATGTCCGACCGGATATCCTCGGAGCGCTGGTCGAGCTGCTCGGGGCTGGCGAAATAGGGCGTGCCGACGAAACCGGTGGAGGTGAGCGCGCCGGCGGTGGAGCCGATGAGCGCGTTTTTCACCAGGCCGAAGTCGATGACCTTGGCGATCAATTCCCCATCGTCCTCCCGCACGAGCATGATATTCGAGGGCTTGATGTCGCGGTGGATGAGGCCTTGCTTGAGCGCCGCGACGAGCGCCGCAGCGACCTGGCTGGCGATATCGAGTGCGACCAGGGGAGGCAGCGGCCCCTCGCGCTTCACGCGGGCATCGACCGTCTCGCCCTCGATGAATTCCATCGCGTAGAAATAGGAGTCGCCGCACGAGCCGAGGTGAAAGACCGAGGCGACGTTGCGATGGCGGAGCTGCGCGGCGGCGCGGGCCTCGCGCAGGAAGCGCTCCTCGGCCGTCGGATCGTCGAGATGCGCCGCGCTGATGACCTTCAACGCGACGTGGCAGTGCAGGTTGGTATCGACGGCCTTGTAGGTCACGCCCATGGCGCCATGACCCAACTCCGCGAAGGAGCCGTCCTGGTTTTTCAGGAGCTCGTAGTGCTCGAATTTCTCCGGTTGAGGCATCGGGTGACGGGATTGACCGGGCGGAAAGCTAAGGCCTTCTATGTATTCCGGCAATCATTGAGCTTGGGGGCGTTACACAGGGCGTTCAGGGAAAAATCGGGTCGACCGGGGATCGACCGGCGGGCAAAAGCAAAAACTTTATCGAGGCGAGGGTCATCGGTGGCGCTGTCGCATCCGGTATGGGATGGGTGCGATTCGGTGCGATTTCCAGTGTAGCGTGGCCGCGCCCAGCTCCCGCGCAGTCCGGCGTTAGGGGGCGACGTCGCTTTTCCATCAGTAGGGAAATCGAGAAAATCATGGGTATCGAATCGGTTTTGCATGTTCGTGCCTCTCAGCCGCTCCCCTCAGACAGGGTTTTCGTCCCGCTCCAGATCATTCTGCCTCTGCATCGGCTTTCTATAGCCCAACGGCTGGCAGAAAGCAAAAATCCGCAGCAAAGGGGTCGGACTCCGGGCCGGAGAACGAGGCGCGCTGCGCCATCGCCTACTTGATTGGGACTTCGCGAATGATGGGGATATCGATGAGAGGGCCGATCTTGAGCACAAATGTTTGCTTGGTATCGATATTGACGAGTGTCAGTTCCGAGTAGTCTGCATCGTCATCGTCCTGAGGACGTCCATGCGGCCCCGAGAGATATTTAAAAGTCTGTAGCTTGAGTCTCGTGCCGAGGATCATATCTCCCAGCTTCAAGAACGAAGCGGGTTGTTTCAGGTCAACCGTATGGATGAGAAAGGAAAGCGTATCCGGTTTTTTCGGGTCGCCTTCGTATCGCTGGAGAAACAGACGGAATGGAATTCGTTCGAGCCTCATCCCGGGATGCGCGGGTAAAGGCGGTGCGTCCGCAGCAGATCCGCAAAGCGCAAAGGCAACGATCAGGAGAAGGCAAATCGAAGAAGCGAAATTCAAAATCAAACAACCAGGTGAGGGATCAAATCAGCGCCGCCGAATGCTGCTCGCGCCGGCAATGTTTTTCTTCACCGATTTGACCTCGCCCGCATAGGTGAGCGAGCAGGCGCCGGTGAGGTTCGCCGTCAACGCTTCGTCGACCGCGACGTCCCCGGTGGAAGCTCCCACAAGGGTGACCTTGGCGGTTTTTGCCTGCAGGCCGGAGGCCTTGAGCTGGCTGGCGCCCGTCAGGTTGGCGGTGAGGTCTCCCACGCTGCCGTCGATATCCGCCGCGGAGGCGCCGGTGGCTTCCACCGACAGAGAATCTCCCGTGAATTTGCTCACCCCGAGATGCACTGCGCCGGTGATATTCGCCTTGTCGATGGTGCCACTGGCGACGGTGATCTTGATGCCCTTCGTGGGTTCGAGCGATCCGTTGTAGGAAATCTCGAGCGTCTTTCCCGAAACCTCCGTGTGGATTTCCGGCAGGAGATTCTGATCAGTCGTAATCGTCAGCGCAGGCGGACCGCTGGCCCAGCGGATGTCGAGCGCGCCGGACGCCTTGATCGAGGTGAACTCGGCAATCGAGCGGTTTTCAGGGGTAATATTCCCATCGCCCTTGATGGTATGCGTCCGAACTGAGCAGCCGCCCAAAACCGCGGCGGTGGCGAGATGCCGAACAGCAGAGGAGAGTTTCATAACGGGGTTCCTTTCAAATACTAACTGTACTTCGCGCTCCGGGAAAGAGTGGGTCGTGTCGTAATTTAGACCCTGGAGCCCTCAAGGCAAATGAACCACGAAGACACGAAGGCACGAAGATATGGCAAGGGCATCGCCACCCATGACGGCAAACACATCATCCCTTTGTGCCTTGGTGCCTTCGTGGTGCAGTCCGCCGCTACTCGAAGCGGATGGCCGCCGAGCGGCCGTGGGCGTCGAGGCCTTCGATTTCGCTGAACTTGGCGATCGTCGGGAGTGATTTCTTCAAGGCCTTGGCATCGAAATTCACGAGGCTGGTGCGCCGCTGGAACATATCGACGGTGAGGCCGGGGAAGGCCTTGCCCGCCCCGCCGGTGGGCAGCGTGTGGCTGGGGCCCGCGAGGAAATCGCCCACCGCGACCGGCGAGAAGCCGCCGAGGAATATCGCGCCCGCGGTGTGAATGCGCGCGGCAATCTTGTCCTCGTCTTTCGCGATGATCGCGATGTGCTCGGGCGCGAAATCGTTGGCGATCTCGACGGCATCCTGGAGGGACTTGACGAGGATGAGGGTGCAACCGTTTTCCAGCACGCCGGCGAGGTGATCCTGGCGGCTGAGCGTCGCAAGTTGCTTCACGATTTTTGACTCCACGTCCTTGAGCAATTTGGCCGAGTTGGTAACGAAGATGATCGCGCTGCCTTTGCCGTGCTCGGCTTGCGCGAGGAGGTCCGCAGCGATCCACGCGGCCGTCGCGGTGGCATCGGCGAGGACGAGGATTTCGCTCGGCCCCGGCAGGAGGTCGATGGCGACGTGGCCGAAGACCTGGCGCTTGGCCTCGGCGACGTAGGCGTTGCCCGGGCCGAAGATCTTCTGCACCGGCTTGATCGTCTCCGTGCCGTGGGCCAGCACGCCGATAGCCTGCGCGCCGCCCACGCGATAGATCTCCGTCGCCCCGCAATACTGAAGCGCGTAGTGCAACGCCTCATTCACCTGCCCGTCGGCATCGGAAGGCGTGGTGACCACGATCTCCGGCACGCCGGCCGCGGCGGCGAGCGTCACGGTCATTACCGCGGTCGAGACGAGCGGTGCGGTGCCACCGGGCACGTAAATTCCCACGCGCCGAAAGGCATCGAAGCGTTCGCCCACCAGGCCGCCCTGCGCGTTTTTCATCGTCCAGTTTTCGCGCAGGCTTTTGCGGGCAAAGGCGAGCACGTTGGCGTGCGCGGTGGCGATGGCCTGCTTGGTGTCGCCGTCCACCTTGGGCTTGCCGGTCAGCCGCAATTGTTTGGCGGTAAGACGCGGGCCGCCGAAGCGCTCGGTGAATTCCAGGAGAGCAGAGTCACCTTCCGCGCGGATGGCATCGATGACGTCCTGCACGACTTTGCGCACCTGCGGGTGCGGCTCGGCGCTGCGTTTCAAGGAGCGAAGCGAAGAAGAGAAGCCGGGGCTGTTGTAGCGGAGGGTACGCATAGGAGTGGGGCTGAGGTTCTAAATTCGTTACCGGATTTTTGCAAAGCCGCTTCTTACGGGAGGGAGGGCGGCGTCTCCCCGGAGGTCATCCTGAGCGGAGTGTAACGGAGTCGAAGGACCCCGTGGAATAACCAGCGACAATCGTTGGTCAAGCGACGGGATCCTTCGCCTCCGCTCAGGATGACCGCGAGGAGAAGGGCTTTCCCCCAACCCACCCTACGCCTGCCCGTCGAACTTGAACAAAAACGCCTCCGTGGCGTTGTCCTGCGGATAGAAAAGTTTCAGCGCGCCGTCGCGATTGGGCACGTCGACCGGCACCGCTTTGCTCGCGCGGCGGCAATGGACCTGGTGAATGCCGAGATGATCGCGCGCGTAAAGTTCGCCCCAGATCTCCGCGCGAATGGCCACCTTCATTTTCGTGACGAGCATCTCCGTCAGGGCCGCCTGCTCATAGATCTCATATTTCACGCCGTGTTTCTCGTCCTGCTTCGCGTAGTCGAGCCCGTTGCATTCCTCCAGGCTCGGCAGCGGCTTTTCCGTGTAGGTCGACTGGATGATGCCCACGCGAATCCGCGGATCGAAGCCCGCCTCGCGGCTCGCCCGCGAGAGCGTATTGATCGCCACCCGCAGCCGGCCAAAGGGCGGCACTTCCACATTGAGATAAACGTGATCGATCTTCAGCGGGTCCTCGGACTCCTCGACGGCCACCGTGTAAGGCACTCCCCGCACATGCACGAATTTCGCCGGCGAGGTGCGAATCCGCTCGAAGAGGAGCGCGCGGGCGTCAGGACGTCTGGCCATTGCGACTGGTTCCTACCACCGAGCGGCCGGAGCGTCCTCGCTTCGCCTTGCTGAGATCGGTGCGGTGTTCGATTTTCTCCACCTTCCCGTGCTTGAAATATTGTTCGCGCAATTTGCCGTAGAGCGCGTCGCGCCGGTCGTAGAGGCGCTTGAGTTTGCGCGGCGCCGCCTTGCTCAGCGCATAGGCGGTGATGAGCGGCAGCGTGATCGTCGAGTCCGCATAGCACACCACGCAGTCCGGCAGATTCTCCGGGTCGATCTTGCCCCAGCTCACCGCTTCGCCGGGCGTCGCCCCGCTCAAGCCGCCGGTATCAGGACGCGCGTCCGTGCATTGCAAAAAGTAATCGTGCCCGCGCTCCTCGATGCCCATCACCTCCTGGATCTGCGGCTCGGTCTGGAGCATGAAATTCTTCGGTGATCCGCCACCCAGAATGAACACGCTGGAAGTCGAGCCGCTCGACTTCGCGCCGTAAACGATGGCCGCCGTCTGGTTCACGTCGCGATTCACATCGATGAACAATTTCGAATCGCGCAACGCCATCGCGGCGACATTCATGCCGATGGAACTGTCGCCCGGCGAGCTGGTGAAAATCGGCACGCCATATTGATACGCCGCGCTCAGCACGCTGGTTTCCTTGATGCCGAGTTTTTTCTCCCGCTCGTGGACGTACTTGCCGAGCAGGTAGTGAAATTCATCCGTCGCCATCGTGTGCTGAAACTCCGGCCCCTGGATGGCCATGCGCACGAACGCATCCGTATCGAGCAGCACGTCGTAATCGAAGAGCACGTCGTAGATGCGGATGACCCCGTCGCGGCGCAACTCGACGTCATTGAGAAATGGCGAGCCCGCGTAGAGGTGCATGCCCAGCCCGTAGTGCAGGTCGTGGTAAAGATTGGCGCCGGTGGAAATGATCCAGTCCACGAAGCCCGCTTTCATCAGCGGCACGATCGCCGCGCGACCGAGGCCGGCGGGCGTGAGCGCGCCGGTGAGCGACATGCCGACGGTGCCATTGCCCGCGATCATTTTTTGCGTGAAGAGACGGCACGCTTCGGCGAGACGGCCACCGTTGTAGGCCTTGAAAGCAGTGTCGATCAGGTCGGCGACTTTCATGCCCTTGCGGATCGGCTCAGGCAACAGACGCGGGAACTTTTTGTTCAGCGAGCTCATGGAGCGTCTGAGGTTAGCGCCCCGGCAAGACCGGTCAACGTACATTCGCCGCGGATGCCGCATTTATGCGGGTCGGCAGGGTGCGGGGGGAATTCTGAACATCCAACATCGAACACCCAACATCCAATGGCGCAAGCGATTGCAGTGGGCTCTCTGCAATTGGAGGTGGGGCGTTGGATGTTCCCCCTAATGTCCCCCGCTCATCTTCTGCCACTCCGGCAAGTGCCGCGTCAACCACACGAGCTGCACCATGCTCGTGGCATCGAAGAGGCCGTGCGCGATCGCGCTGGGCCACACCGAGCGATGCAGCGACATCATCACGCCGAGCAGAAAGCCGACGATGGTGATCATCCCCGCCGCCAGCATCCCTTGCGGAATATGTGCCGCGCCGAAAAAGAGCGCCGCCACCCCGGCGCCGGCGATACCGCCGCGATTCGACGCGAAAGCGCGCGGCCACACCGAGCGCAACCCCGCGAGAAACGAGGAGCGCCACAACTCTTCCCGCAACCCGCCGACCACAAAACTCACCAAGACCACGGCGAGCCAAAAATAAGCCGGGTCGTGCGTGAGGGCCTGCATGTCCAACAACGTCTCGACTTTCGGGCGATTCTCCTCGGTAAATTTTTGTATCCCGGCCAGGGAAGTCTTGGTGGTCACCATCACGATCGCCATGGCGCACAAAGCCAAGACGCCCACCGCTAAGCGGATCGCCACGGAATAGGCCACCCCGAGGGGCACCACCCAATAGCCCGGCCGCCAGCGCAGCAGCAGATCATCGCGGTTCGCCCGGGATGCCAGCCAGGCGGGCACGAAAAAGACGGCGAAGAAGAGCACTTCAAAGGCGGACACGATGAGCAGCCCGCGCACATTGTGCCCGAGCGCCGGCTCACCGCCACGATTCGACACCCCACCCAACCCGGCCACGAGCGGCAGCGCCGCCATGATCGCCAGGTGAATCCCCCAGCGGATTTTGGAAACCGGCTGGGACGGCGGCGGCAGCGCGTCCACCAGCGCTGACGATGGAGTGAGGGCAACAGGCGATTCGTCGGACATCAGAAAAGAGTTTGGACCCGCAAGGGCCCGCGACAATGCCCGCGCTCGCGACAAAAAGCAAAGAGCGGAAACCGCTGATCGTCATCACCGCCGTTTCGAGTGTCGATTCGGCACCCCGATCCTGGCGTTGGAATCATGTCACCCGCTTCTGCCGGAAATCACCGCGCGGTTCATTGTCCCGGAGGGACGATAGAGATTAGCCGGTCGGCGTCAGCCACCGGACCCCGCGACCAAATAGCGTCAGCCCCGAAGGGGCGGCAGAATTCGGTGAGTACGATTCACGCGGTGATGGCACTCAGCCGCTCATCGATCCGCTGGGCGGCATTCATCAGCAGGCTCTGCCACGGGCAATCGATCGTCCGCATCGGAAATCCGACGCACGGGTGTTCGGTGACGTGACCGCGCGTCCAGCCGAGGATCTCGTAGACGGCATCCACTCCGCGCAGCGCCCCCGCCGAGGCGCTGACGATCTCCCCGTCCTCCAGGCGAATGCGGCCGATCTGGTCATCGGAAAGGAACTCGACGACGGTGGTCGCACGCGTCAGGCACTTGAGTTGCAGGATGTCGGCCGGCGTCACATTTCTCAGGCTGGCGCGAAAGTCATTCTTCCCCTCGCCTTCCGTGGCCTTTTCGAGCGCGGCCCGCATTTGATTGATGAGCGGCTGGAGTTGGAGCGGCTTTTCCAGGAAGTGCAGGACGCCGAGCGCAGAGGTGTGCGCCTGGTGTTCCGGAAGAGGGGTCGCGGTCATCACGATGGCGCGCGCCGTGGGGTGGTCGGTGGCCATCTGCCAGAGAAAATCGAACCCGTTACCATCGGGCAGGCCGATATCCACGAGGAACAGGGCGATATCCAGTCCGGCCGCCCGCTCCGTGGCCTCCGCCAGGCTGCGCGCCCACAGCAGCCGCACGTCCGGCATCTCGTGCATCACTGCGCGTTCGACGATCAGACCCGTGACCGGGCAATCTTCGACCAGAAAGATGATGGGATTCTCTTGGGGCATGTTGTTAATGAATGTTTACCGCACGGTGACAGTAGCACTACGTATGCCACGTAGAGTATTGTGGGTATTTCGCCGGGAGAGGCCCCTAGGAATCGGATCGCCTGTCGGCCCCGACAGACTGTATCGCCTCCTGCACCAT
Source organism: Chthoniobacter sp. (assembly GCF_040003245.1). Taxonomy (NCBI): domain Bacteria; kingdom Pseudomonadati; phylum Verrucomicrobiota; class Spartobacteria; order Chthoniobacterales; family Chthoniobacteraceae; genus Chthoniobacter; species Chthoniobacter sp. Next base: position 27,568 of record NZ_JBDUCX010000016.1, on the reverse strand, counting down.
GCGCGCCAGTTCGCGGGTTTCCGCCAAGCTAAGCTCCGCCGATTTCCCTTCGTAACTCAGGGGTGACGTGGCGGTGAGATCGAGCAGCGTATAGGCGGCGCCCTGGCCGTGACTTCGACACGCTTGCACACTGAGTCGAAGCTCGATCAACGAAGGCTTCACCACCAGCGCGCCGGGTGAATGGACAATCGTCCCACTCAAGGTGGTCCGGCGGAACCAATCCGCAAAATTCTGAAACGGGGGGCCGGCGGAAGCGGGCCGCCCGCCAGCCATCGGTCGTTCCATTGCGTCGAAATACTCGCCTACCTCCCCCAGCAGCCGCACCAGCTCGCGGGCGTCCGACAAACGAATTTCTATCGGCATGGACTCGTAGCTCAAGAATCCGGTGACCACGAACGTGAGCCGCACAAAAGGAACATCATTCTCCCCACGCCGATAGGCTTGAACGCGGAGCTTCTTCTTAAACAACCCTTTCCCAATCACCAGAGTGCCCGAGAAATAGATCGCCCGGGTCAATCCCGTCCGCAGGAGCCAATCGGAGAGTTTCGGGAACATGGGTAAACAGGAGGCAGCGCGTGATTTACCAGCCAGCCATCAAGAATCGACGCCCACCCCATTTCTTCCCATCCCTCTTATTCCTCCCATTCGTCCTCATTACCGCAGATTCCCCTCCCCATCAAAGGCCATCTCCGCCGCCGGCCCCATGACCTTCGTCCGCGGATTCCGCAGCGCCTCTTCCACCAGATTCTCGGAAACCAGCGTGCGATCCAGGGAAAGGGTGCTCTTGATCCGCGCCAGCCGCACCTTGCGCGGGTCGCCGATCAAGCAGGTCTTGATCGCCGCCTGCACCGCCTGCTGATCGTTGCGCATCACCATGGGAATCTTGCCCACCGTGGCTGTCGTTGAGGTCAGCAGGTTGCAGTAGGTCTCCACGAAGTTGAATTTGCGGAAGACGCGCTCCGTGGTGAAGTCGGCGAGGCCCAGCCCGGTGCCGTTGCCGTCGGAGACATCGGTAATATTGAGCACCGCGATGCGGGTGATGCGCGGGTCGCGCTCGGTGAGCGTCACGTCGGGCGTCGGGTAGCGGCCGACGACATTGGGATCAAAACCCGTGCCGGAGATGTTCTTGCCCACTTCATCGATGAGCAGCACATCCAGCAGTTGGATCGGGACGGTGGGCATGAGCTTACGCGCTTCCTCGAGCAGCCGCGGCTCCTGCGCCTCGATCTCCACCGCCGGGACGATCTCCACCTGGCTGGTTTCGTGATAGGCATTCTCCACCAGGCCCACGCCGAAGAGGATCTTCCCGCTGGCCAGCGTCGCCCGGCACAAGGCCACGAGATTCTGCTCCATGCGCCCGTAACCGAGATTGTGACACGTCTCCGCGCCTTTCTGTTTCCCCACGCCGATGACGATCATCTTGCTTAGCCCGCTCTCGACCTTCCCCCGGAAGGAAGTGTGCGGCTTGATCCGGTTGACGACGATGATCCCATCCGCCGCCGCCGCGATCGCGTCGACATAGGCCGGCAACCCATCCGGCGTCGACCCCACCTGCACCACCTCCATCGTCGCCTGGATCGGCGCACCCATTTTCTCCGCGCTCATCCCCATCCGCTCCAGCACCGCCCGCTGCCCTTCCGGCGTGGCCCCGCCATGACTCCCCATCGCCGGAAAGAGAAAAGGATGCGCCCCCACTTTCTTCAGCTCCTCGATCAACAGCCGCGTGACCAGCGGCAGATTGGCAATCCCCCGGCTGCCCGCCCCCACCGCGATACTCATCCCCGGCCAGATGCCCTCCAGCACCCGCGACCCGCGCAACTTCGCCACGAAAGCCTGCCCCACATCCACCAGCACCGGCCGGTCGAAAGTGGTCTCGATCGGCACCATGCGCGGCAGCGGAATATCCTTCAGCAGCGCATGAATCGGCGAGTCCGCCGGATTGGCAAAATTGGCCGGCAGCCCAGCAGCCGCCGCCGGCTTATCCGCGCCCGGCGCCGCCGCTTCCGCAAAAGCCGAGGTCCCCTTCCCCAGCGCCACGAGCAAACCCGACGAAGCCGCATTGGCCAGAAAAGTTCTCCGGCTGGAGGTGCGGCGGGACTTTTTGTTCATGGGGCAGAGCGCAGCGCAACCTCACCCTGCCCGTTTCGCAGCCGATTGGCAATGCGCGTTCCAGTTCGCTTCCTCTGAATTCCAGCCCCGTGAAATTCTCGCCGAGTCTGTCCGGCCAAAGTGCCTGCGCCAAACTCTAACTGCGGCCCACGGTTCACCGCCCTCCGATGAGTTGGACCACGGATGACACGGACGGGCGCGGATAAAGACCTCCCGCTCCCATTTCTGAATCCGTGCCCATCCGTGTCATCCCCGGTCCTCTCGGGGTCTTATATTTTCATTTGACACCCATTAAATGAGCGTTCATATATGACTAATATGAACAAATTACCACTCAATTCCCGAACCAATCGGACCTCGATCCACCACCGATTCCATCTGCAATCCGCCCCTCATTTACAGAGATGTTCGGGCCAGTTCCGGCTAGTTCGGACTCTAGAAAATTTCGCGGTTCCGACTGCACAACAATAAACGCTCAAATATAAACGCATATGTACACTCGTAACGGCAAAATCGCCCACCTCCCACACGCCATTCGTGAAGAGATCAACCAACGTCTCTGGAACGGCGAAACCGGCCGCTCCATCACCGACTGGCTCAACACCCTCCCCGAAGTCCGCACCGCCATGGAGGCCTTCTTCGGCGGCAGCGAGATCCGCGAACAGAATGTCTCCGAATGGAAACAGGGCGGCTACGAAGAATGGCTCCGCCACCAGGAGGCCCTGGAAGTCGTCAAAATGCTCTTCGAGCAAGGGCAGGAACTGCAGGGTGAGGCCAAGGACTCCCTGCGCGTCAACGAAGCCCTCTCCCTCTGGCTGAGCTCCCGTTTCGTCGTCGCCACCAAGGAAATCGCCGCCCTCGACAGTGAGGCCGCCTGGAAGAAGCAGCGCCAGATGTGCGACGACCTCATGAAACTGCGCCGCGCCGAGCATCGGGCCGCGCATTTGGAATTGCAGCGCCGGGAAGTCCAGATCGAGGAAGAGCGGCTGGAAATGGAACGTTCCGAGGAGAAGCGCCGCGACCGCCAGGCCGCGAACAAGGGGGCCGTCAGCGACGTCCCCGAACCCGAGCCCGACCAGCGCTGGGAAGACATCAGCGACGACGCCAAAATCGCCTGGGCCCGCAAACCGGAGAACCTCGACCGCATCAAACCGCCCATGACCGAAGAGGAGCGCATCGCGCGCATGAAGGAATTTCTCCACATCAGTTGATCCGGGGCAGGGGAACCGCGCAACGCGCGCTTTTTTCCTGTCATCCTGAGCTTGCCGAGCTGAGGCCTTGCGAGACGTCCGCGGTGCCGTGGGGACAACGACCTCCAATATCCCTCCGGCATCTTACGCGTCGTGGTCATCCAATATGTCGGCATTGTCTCTAACAAAGTTGGTGAAGAAGAAGGATATTGGAGGTTTGCCCCATGTTTCCGCAGGCGTCTCGCTGCGCTCGGCTTTCGGCTTCGCTCAGGATGACAATTTTTCGGGCGCCCGCTGGGCGCTACCCTTCCGGCGGCAGATCCAGCAGTTCCATCCCCGCATTCAGCTCCGTGAAGTACTTCCGCGTCCACGCATTCGGAAACAGCACCCCGGGCTTCGCCGCCGCATCATTGGCCAGGCGGCAACCGGTCGGCAGTTTCACCGTCTTGGGATCGACGTCCGCGGCCAGCCAGCGGAAGGCCTCCCACGAAGCGTTCTCCAGCCGCGACGGCGCGCCGTATTCGCTCTCCAGCCGGTACTGCACGACCTCGAATTGCAATGGCCCCACCGCCGCGAGCAGCGGGATCTTTTGCAGGGAATCGCGGAGATCAAACACTTGCATCACCCCTTCCTGCAGCAGTTGCTCCACGCCCTGGCGGAATTGCTTGAACTTGCCCGTGTTCGGATTGTGCAGGAACGCAAAGCACTCGGGCGCAAACCGGGGAATCTCATGAAAAGTGATGCTCGGATCCGTCGTCAGCGTGTCGCCGATGCCAAACTCGCCATGGCCGACGAGCCCGATGACGTCGCCCGCATACGCTTCATCGACCGTCTCGCGCTCCTGGCCGAACAGTCGGTGGGCACTGGCCAGCCGCACTCGCTTGCCGGTGCGCGTGTGCGTCACCGTCATGTCCCGGGTGAATTTGCCCGAGCAGATGCGGACGAAGGCAATGCGGTCGCGATGCCGCGGGTCCATGTTGGCCTGGATCTTGAAGACGAAGCCGGAGAAGGGGCCGTCGAGGGGGACGAGAGCGCCGTCGGTGTCGGGAGCGGAGTGCTTAGTGCTCAGTGCAGAGTGCTCAGTCGGAGATTCCGGCTCGGAGCGCTTACTAAGAACTGGGAACTGAGAACTAAGCACTTTCTTCCCTCGCCGCGGCTGCGGCGGCAGGGAGCGCTCGAGGAAAGCGTCGAGCAGCAGTTGCACGCCAAAGTTATTCGCCGCCGAACCGAAAAAGACCGGCGTCTGGGTCCCGTGATGGACCTTCTCGGCACTGTATTCCACCCCGGCGATGTCCAGCATCTCCAGCTCCTCGACGGCACGATGGTAGTCCGACTCGTCCAGCTTTTCGCGGACCAGCGGATCAGCCAGCGAACCGACCTCGACCGGAGCGCGATAGGCCCCGTGGGGCGTGCGCTCGAAAAGGTGCACGGCCCGTTGCTGGCGGTCGTAGACCCCACGGAAGCCGGTGCCGGAGCCCAGGGGCCAATTGACCGGAAACGCGCCGATGCCGAGCACGCTCTCCAGCTCGTCGAGCAGGCTGAGCGGGTCGCGCGTCGGCCGGTCGCACTTGTTCATGAAGGTGAAGATCGGGACGCCACGCCGCCGGCAGACCTCGAACAGCTTGCGCGTCTGGGCCTCGATGCCCTTGGCGGCGTCGATGACCATGACTACCGCGTCGACCGCCGTGAGAACACGGTAGGTATCTTCAGAAAAGTCCTTATGACCAGGGGTATCCAGAAGGTTAATCCGGTAGCCATGGTAGTCGAATTGCAAAACCGTACTCGAAACTGAGATGCCGCGCTGCTTTTCCAACTCCATCCAGTCGCTGGTCGTCGCTCTCGCATTTTTGCGTGCTGTTACGGAGCCCGCCAACTGGACAGCCCCGCCATACAGCAACAGTTTCTCTGTCAGCGTGGTTTTCCCGGCGTCCGGGTGCGAGATAATGGCGAAGGTACGCCGCCGTTGGATTTCCGCATTCATGAGAAAAGGGCGGGACGATCAGGCAAATCTAGCGGTTACGCAAGCAGTTGCACGCATTAGGCATCACATTTGCTATCTCATTAGCACGTTCCCGTGAACACCCTTCACCCAGTCCATGCCCACTCTCCGAATCAAGCTCCCTGACCAAGGGGAAGTTACGCACGACCTGACGGCGGATCGAGTTTCGGTCGGGCGTCGGCCCGACAATACGATCCAGGTCGTCGATCGGAGCGTCTCGGCGCATCATGCGGAATTGATTTGCGAGGAAGGTCACTACCGGTTGCACGATTTGGGCTCGACCAACCTGACGTTCGTCGACGGCTCGCCGGTCACCGACTTTCACTTGCGGTCGGAATGCCGCATCACTTTCGGGACCGTGCAGTGTGAATTCGATCCCCGGGGCGGCTCGGCGCTGCCCCGCCTTTCGATCTCGCAGATGGAAAAGGACATGGCCTTCATGCGGGGTGAAAACGCCGATTTGCTCGGACAGATCGTGGCCCTGCAACGGCAGGTCGACATCCTGAGCAGCGCCCGTCTCGTGACCAAGAAGGTCGACAACACGCCTTTTGCCGCGTCGAATGACGCCCTCAAGACGATCGTCGCCGAGCGCGACGATCTCCGCCACCTCACCGCCGGGCTGAAGCTCGAGCTGGAAAAACTGAAGGACGAAATCGCCGTCACGAACCAGGAGCGCGATGCCGCCCGCCAGGCCTGCGAACTGATGCAGGCCGAAAAGGTGGCCCACAGCCGCGAGTTGCACGATCTGCGACAGCGGGTGGCGCGCGGTGAAGGCGGCCCGGTGAATGGCAGCCCGCCGAGCCCGGCCCCCAGCGCACCGCCGCCCGAACCATCGGCCGGTGATACCGTGGCCGTGGGCTCGACTGCCGTGATCTCGCGCACCCAAACCGCCAGCGCGCCCCCATCTTCTTCTTCCGCCGCCGGGCAGCCCACCGTGACCCTCCTGACTCCGCCGGAAAACACGGAATCGACCCAGCGCATCACCCTGCCCCTGTCTCCGGCCCTGCAAGCGATCGCCTCGCCCTTGAAGTGCCTGATCATGGCATTGAACCGCCTGTCGACCAATATCAACGATCGGGGCGCGCGCGCCCAGCTCGCCACCCAGGGCAGCAAGCTGGCCCAAGCGGCCTCCGTCCTCGGCAACCACCCTATCCACCGGATCAGTCTCGCGATCGAGCAACTGCTCCAGGAATGTGTCGGCAAGGCGGAGTGCCCGGCGCCAGCCCAAATCCAGACGCTGTCGCAAGCCACGGATTTGATCACCAGCCTGCTGGATCCCCGCCACCACGATCGCGCCAAGGGGCTGCCTCATCCCAAGGTGCTGGCCGTGGATGATGACAACGATCTCCTGCATACCCTGGCCGCCACTCTGGAACTCGCCCAACTTTCAACCACGACCTGCTCGGATAGCAACACGGCGGAAGCGCTGATCGGCAAGGAAGATTATGACCTGCTCCTGCTCGATGAAGGCCTGCCGAATCTCAATGGCCCTACTCTGTGCGACCGGGTCCGCGGACACGACCGCTACCGCAAGACCCCCGTCATTTTCATGACTGTCGCCAACCCGCTCGACCCCCGGGCGCAAGCCAGCCTCAGTGGAGGCAATGATTTCCTTTCGAAGCCGTTTAACACGGCGGAACTGACAGTGAAGGCCGAAACCTGGATCTGGAAGAACCGCCTCGGGTTCCTCTAGGCCGGTTAGTTTACACTGTCACCGCGTTCGTCCCTGTAGTTTATCATTGAGGCGGCGCGGAAATTCCTGTACGCCGCCCGGGAACCGCAGGTTCTCAATTTCGCCTCCGCCATGCAGAAACCCCTCGCTCTTTCCATCGCCGTGTGTCTAAGCCTCTCAGGCTGTCAGGTTTTCGAGAAATCGAAAACTTGGGATACCGTGATGAGCGTCCGTCCGGGCGACTCCTTCCGCCAGGCCGACCCCTCGTCCTCCTACGCCGATAAACTGCACCGCGTGCTGCTCGACCAAGGCGTGGAACATTTCGTGGTGACCTACCAATATCACTACTATACGCATCAGTACGAGGAGGCGCTCGGCACCCGCACTGCGGTCGTTTATCGCGACGATGCCGATTCCCGTTACCCTTGGTGGCTGAAGGACGACCGCACCGCGACCCCGGTCTGGCTGCCCAATGCCGAGATGGACAAGCAGCTTTCCTTCTATTGCCACCGGCCGGCCGAGATCATCGAGAAGAAGCACTATCCGGCGGGTGGTGGCAGCGGAAAAGAAGGAAAAGCGGTGTCCCATCCTCGCACGGCTTTGGTGGAATCCCGCGTGCACGTCGCCCAGCGCCCCCTGCCTGTGACGAAGATCGCACTGGCCAAGCCTGCGCCGACCCACTTCGCCAAGCCGGTCGTTACTTACCATGCGCCGGTGAGCCAAAAGTCCGTCACCACCATCACGACGGCATCGCCCAAGGCGGTCACCAAAATTCAGCACTCCCCGACGGCCGCTGCAGCGCCGAAGGCAAAGCCAGTTGCCGAAATCGCCTCGGGCCCAGCGGCTACGAATCATAGCAACCCTTCCTGGACGCCGCCGACTGTGATCGACCCCGTCGAGCAGGCCTCCGATCCCGCGCCGCGCGACGAACGCTTGGAGAAACTTTTTCGCACCCGCAACGGCACGAGCTACGACCGCACCAGCGCAGTGGATCGCCGGAAGATGGAGCAGCTCAAGCATGGGCTTGTCGGCAAGGAAACGACGGGGGAACGCGCTTTCCGACACAGCATCGACAGTGGACTGGAACGCGGAGTCGACGGGCTGCCGGCGTTCTAATCTTCTCCCACGCCACGTAATATTCACCGGGAACGCCGAGTCTGGGACTTGCGTTCCCTCGTTCGACGTTCATCTTCCGCCGCGATGCAGACTATCGTCATTGGCCACAAGAATCCCGACATGGATTCCATTTGCGCCGCCATCTCCTATGCCGAGCTCAAGCGCCTGAACGGCCAGTCCGGCGTCATCGCCGCTCGGGCCGGCAACACCAACGAACGCATCGATTTCGTCCTCGGAAAATTCGGCGTCGAGGCGCCGGTGCTCATCAACGACCTTTCGCCGCGGGTCAGTGATGTCATGGAACCAAAGGTCATCTCGGTGCGGGCGGATTCGCCTGTTTACGACGCCCTCCAGCTCATCGACCAGAAGCGCCTGCGCGGCCTGCCTGTGGTGGACGAAAAGAATCGCTGCCTCGGCCTGCTCAGCGCGTTTATGGTGAGCCACCATCTCTTCCCGCCCCGTGAGGAAGCGGGCAGCACACGCATCGTCACTGCTTCGCTCGCCGATATCGTCACCACCTTCGGCGGGGCGCTCGTCACCGGCTCGCTTTCGGCCACGCCGGAAGAGCAATTCCTGATGGTCGGTGCGATGGCGCAGGATTCTTTTTTCCCACGGCTCCAAAAGTACAGCGACCGCAATGTCGTGCTCTTCGTCGGCGACCGCCCACATATCCAGGAGATGGCCATCAAGGCGCAGGTGCATGCCATCGTGGTCACCGGCGGATTACGCGTCGACGAGGAGATTCGCGCCAAGGCCCGCGCCGCGGATGTGACGATCATCAGTTCTCCGCACGATACGGCGACGAGTGTCCTGCTGGCCCGCGGCGCCGTGCGCGTCGAGCGGATGGTCGAGAGCGACTATCGCAGCTTCCAGCCGGATACGCTGCTCGAGGACGCGCGCCAGCTCGCCGCTCAAAGCGCCGCCTTCATTTTTCCGGTGATCGACGACCAGGGCGCACTCGTCGGCATCCTCTCGAAATCGGACTTCCTCAAGGACATCCCGCGCCAGCTTATCCTCGTCGACCACAACGAACTCACCCAGGCCGTGCGCGGGGCGGACAAGGTTCCGATCATCGAGATTCTCGATCACCACAAGCTGGGCGGCTTCTCCAGCGACACGCCGATCCTTTTTTGGAACAACCCGGTCGGCTCCACGAGCAGCATCGTGACGATGTGCTATCAACAGCTCGGCGTCGGCGTGCCGGCGCACATCGCCGGCCTGCTCATGGCGGGCATCGTCTCCGACACGCTCAATCTCACGTCGCCTACGACAACGCCGGCGGATTGCGACTTGCTCAACCGGCTTTCGAAGATCGCTGGCGTCGATCCCGACGATCTCGCCGAGCAGATCTTCAGCGTCGGCTCACCGCTGCTCACGATGTCGGCCGAGCAAGCCATCACTGCGGATTGCAAGCCGTACGAGGAGGATGATCACCGCTTCAGCGTGGCGCAGATCGAGGAGCTTTCCTTCGCGCATTTTCATGAAAAGAGCGCGGCCTTGCTCGCGGCGCTGGATACCTTCCGCAAACGGGACGGCCTGCTCTTCGCGGCGTTGCTCGTCACTGATATCAACGACCAGTCCTCGCTGCTGCTCGTCCAGGGTGCGGACGCCTTTTTGCAGAAGATCGATTACCCCCAGCGCAGCCAGCACATCTGGGAGCTGGCCGGTGTCGTCTCGCGCAAAAAGCAGCTCCTGCCTTATCTCCTGCACTGCCTCGCGCTGATGAATGCGAGCAAGGGTTAGCGCCACACCGGCGCTTCATCCATCTCCGGGCGGCCCTGGAGCAATTCGTGGGGGCCGTAGTGGGACTTGTAGGCGGTCGAGGGACAACCGCTGACCCGATAGCCAAGGTAGAGGTGCGGTCGCTCCATGCGCCGTGCCCATTCGATTTCAAAAAGCACGCTGGCCACGCCCAGCGAGCAACGGCTCACATCTGGATGATAGAAAAAATAAATCGAACTCACCGCTCGTGGCGTTGCATCGATGTGGCCGATCGCCACCAACCGCTCGCCGTCGAAGTAAGACATCTCCCGTGCACAGGCATTCGGGGTGCAGAAGGTGAGCGCATATTCTCGCAAGGTCATGGTCGTCGGCTTCCAGCCACGTGTATGTTCGCGCATCGCATGCCAGGCATGAAAAAGCGCCACGCGTTCGTCATTCGCCTGCGGCGCTCCGATTTTTACGCCGAGGTGAGAGGATTTTCGCCAGGCTCGCCGCTGGCTTTTGGTCGGCTGGAAGGTAGACACCGGCACTCGCAGCGACACGCATTCCGTGCAAGCGGCGCACCGCGGACGGAAGTACTGCATCCCAAAACGTCGCCAACCACGGACAATCATCTCCTCGTGCTCCTCCGTCGTGACCTCGGTGAGAATCCGATATTTGGTCGTCGCTTCCAAATCCGCCAGATACGGACAGGGCTCATCCAGCGCCGCTTGCCAGAGTTCTCGGGCCATGGGAAATCAGCGACGGGGCAGTTCGGCGCGTTCGCCGTAGACTTCGCTCTGGAGCACAGCATTCACGCCACCTTGGTTCTTCATCAAGGCCTTCATGCTCCATTGGATATTTCCGGGCTCCGTATTCGCGGGCAAATTCTGACGCGTCATTTCGATCTGCCGGGCAATTTCATGCACCTCAAATTGTTTGCCAATTCGCTCGGTGGCGATGCCGGGCCAGATCGGCCGGCCTGCGCGGCTTTGGTCACGCCACCACTTGAGCAATACCGGAAAACTCTGCTTGTCCGGCTGGATGCCCCAGTAGAGTTGCGGCGCAAGATAATCGCACCACCCTTGAGACAACCAATGGCGGGCGTCGGCGTAAAGCTGCCCATAGGCATCGAGCTGCGCCTCGATCGTCGCCGGAACCTTCGGCCGCCAGATCCCAAACGGGCTGATGCCCACCCGCACCGAAGGCTTGGCCGCCTTCACCCCGCGATACATCGCCTCAACGAAACGATTGACGTTGTCCCGCCGCCAATCGGCGCGGGACATTCCGCTGGTCTGCCCATATTGCTGCCAGGTCGGATCGTCGGGAAACTCGGCAGCTTTCACCGGATAAGGGTAGAAGTAATCGTCGATGTGCACGCCATCGATGTCGTAGCGCTTCACGACATCGAGGATGATATCAAGAATATAGCGGCGTGCTTCCGGTTCGCCCGGATCGATCCACAACTGCCCGCCATACGGCCGCACCCAATCGGGATGCGTGCGGGTCACGTGATTCGCGGCGTAGGTGCCCTTCGCCGAAGTTCCCGCCCGGAAGGGATTGAACCAGGCGTGCAGTTCAATCCCGCGGGCATGCGCCTCGGCGATGGCGAAGGCGAGTGGGTCGTAGCCGGGATCGACACCCTGTTTGCCGCTCAAGAACGCCGACCAAGGCTCGCGCTTCGATGCGTAAAAAGCGTCCGACACCGAGCGCACCTGAAGCAGGATGGCGTTGAGCTTCAATTGTTGGGCGCGATCGAGGATTTCGCGGAACTGGGCCTTTTGCTCCGCCGCCGACAGGCCGGGCTTCGAGGGCCAGTCGAGGTTGAAGACCGTGGCCACCCAGGCGCCGCGGAATTCCGGCTGGGCACGCGAAGGCGCAATAGCCAGCAAAAGGGTCAGCAGACAGAGGAGCGGGATCTTCATGCGTTGGGGATGCGGTTGACTCTAGTGAACGTGCAGCGATTTTCCACCTTCATGCCTGTCGAATCTTCCGCCGCCCCATCCGCCTTTGCGTGGTTTGCGGACCGGTACGGCAAGCCGACCTCGGCCCAGGAGGCGGCGTGGCCGTGCATCGCTCGGGGAGAGAACATCCTGCTCGCTTCGCCCACCGGGACCGGCAAGACGTTCGCCGCCTTTCTGGGCGTGCTCGATGAACTTGTGCAGCTCGAGGCGCGCGGTGAATTGCGGGAGACCATTCACTGCGTCTACGTCTCGCCCTTGCGCGCGCTGAGCTACGATCTGGAGAAAAACCTGCGCGAACCGTTGCGCGAGCTTTACGGCGAGAAGCCGCCCATTCGGGTCGAATTGCGCACCGGCGATACCACGGCCAGTCAGCGGGCGCGGCAATTCAGCAAGCCGCCGCACATTTTACTGACCACGCCGGAGAGTCTCTGCGTGCTGCTCAGCCAGGAAAAGTGGCTGGTGCATCTTTCCTGTGTGCGCTGGTTGATTGTGGATGAAATCCACGCGTTGGCGGAGAACAAGCGCGGGGCGCACCTCGCGCTGAGCCTGGAGCGGTTGGCGCACCATTGTGGAAAGCTCCAGCGCATCGGGCTCTCGGCCACCATTGCGCCGCTTGATGAAGTGGCGCGGTTTCTCGTGGGCACGCACGGCCAGTGCACTACGCTCGATGTTTCCAGCTCAAAGAAGGTGAAGCTAAGCGTCCATACGCCGCTGCGGAAGAATCCCTATCCCGAGGCGGGTTACACCGGGCAACGGATGATTCGCGAACTGGGGGACCTCATCCGCAAGCACCAGACGACGCTCGTGTTTTGCAATGTTCGCTCCGGCGCGGAGGCAACGACCTACTGGCTGCGGGAGAACTTTCCTGACCTGGCGGATGTGATCGAATGTCATCACGCTTCGCTGGAACGCGATGTCCGCCGGGACGTGGAAGACCGACTCAAGCGCGGCGAACTGCGCGCGGTGGTGTGCTCGACCAGCTTGGAACTGGGAATCGATATCGGGTCGGTGGACTTGGTGGTGATGATGTCCACGCCCAAGGGCGTGAGCAAAGCGCTGCAACGCGCGGGACGTGCCGGACACAACATTCGCTCGATCAGCCGTGGCATCCTCATGGCGACGAATGTGAGCGATCTCGTCGAATCCTGCGCGACCGTGCTGCTCTCCCGGGCGCGCCAATTGGACAACGTGCGCATGCCGGAATGTCCGCTCGATGTGCTCGCCCAGCATGTCGTGAGCATGGGATGCACGGAAAGGTGGAAACGGACCGAGGCCCTGGCGCTGATTCGCGGCGCCTATCCGTTTCGCGATCTCGATGCAGAGATGTTCAACGACGTGCTCGACTACCTGGCCGGCGGTGGCGCCTCGCTGCGCCAGCGCTACAGCGAGGTCTTCGGCAAAATCGAGCTCGACGCCGAGGGTTTCCGCACTCGCGAGGGCCGGGTGCGCCGCGAGTTTCTGCAAAATATCGGCGTGATTCCAAATGTGGGACAGGTTCAGGTGAGATTGAAGAATCGGAATCTCGGCAGCGTGGAGGAATCGTTCATCCGCCAATTGAACATCGGCGATGTTTTCATGATTGCGGGACGGCCTGTGCGCTTGGAGAAAGTCACACAAATGGAAGCCTGGGTCACGCGCGCCGAGGGCGCGCTGCCCACGGTGCCACGCTGGAATGCCAACAAGATGCCGCTTTCCAATCGCGTCGCGCAGGAGATCAACGCCTTCCGGAACGAACTGCGGGCCGGCTTCAGCAATGGCCGCAAGGACCTCGCGAAATGGGTGGCACAGCGCCTCGACTGCGGACGCGCCAATGCTGAAATCATCCTGAAGACGCATCTCGCCCAACATGAGTTGTCGGAAATTCCGACGGCGGATTTCCTGCTCGTGGAGGAACTCGACGATGAAAAGCAAAACGCCCTGCACTATTTCTTTCACTCGCTGATCGGCCGCGCCTCGAACGACGCGCTCGCCCGGGTAATCACGCGCCGGTTGAGCGAATCCCGCGGCGGCAACGCCATTGCCACGCCTCACGACTACGGCTTTGTGCTCACGGTGGCGCGGCGTCAGCGCTTTGCGGAAGTCGAACTGCCGAAGTTGCTTCGTCTGGAAGGCTTTGACGATGCGCTGGACGAGGCCTTGCGGCAGTCCGACATGTTGAAATATCACTTTCGCAACGCCGCCCAGACGGGCCTCATGGTTTACCGCAATTACTTCGACCGGCAGAAATCCGTCCGCAAACTCCAGTGGTCGTCGGAGGTCATTTTCAATGTCCTGCGCGAGCACGAACCGGAGCATGTGCTGATGCGCGAGGCGCGGCGGGACGCGTTGCAGACTTTCATCGACGCCGAGGGCGCCCGGGAGTTCCTCGTGGCCCAAGCGAGCAAGCCGGTGCGGCTGCGCCGCGTGGCGATGGTGCCGCCGCTCTCCTTTGCGATGTATGCCACGAGGATCAAGGAGGCGTTGCTCGTCGAGGATCCCTACGAGACGATGGAGCGACTCTATCACCAATGGTGGAGCGAAATAGAAAATGGACCGCAGCCGTCTTGAACTCGAACCGGGCGTGTGGCTCGACGCCGGCCGCGCCGTGTGGCTGGAAAAATGGCGCACGCTCGCCGTGGCGGACCTGCATCTCGGCTACGCCTGGGCGCATCGCGCCGAGGGCCAGCTCCTGCCCGTGGACACCGGCGAGGATTCCACCGAGCGCCTGCTCAAACTGATCGACCGCTATCGCCCGGAGGAGGTCGTACTGCTCGGGGACATCGTGCATCGGGCGGTGGATGTGCCGGCATTGCATACGGAATTGCGCTGGCTGGCACTGACGGTGGGCGAGCGGGCGCGGCTGCGGTTGATCGGCGGGAATCATGATAGTGAGTTGGCAGCGACGCTGGCCACGGCGGGAATCGTCCTGGAAATCGACGCGAACGCGACGGTCGGGCCGCATCTACTGCTACACGGTGATGAACGTGATGAGTCTGTCGCCGAATCGCGCTTGTGCGAACAGGCCGCGCTGGGCGGTCGCGTGATTCTCGGACACGAGCATCCGGCGATTGGACTCTCGGATGGGGTGTCGTCGCACGTGAAATGTCCGTGTTTCGTTGCTGGGCCAAATTTCCTCGTGCTACCCGCATTCTCGCGGTGGGCGGCTGGTGGCGACATTCGCAGCTATCGATTCATGTCTCCATATGCCCGGCTGCGTCCAGCCGAGCGGGCGGTCGCGATCGTGGCCGGGAAGCTTCTGTCGATGCCCTTGGGGAAGCGATGAGCCACGCTTGCGCTCGGCGGGAAATTCGGGCGTGTTAGGCGGCTCCATGTCGCCGCCCATTCGCTTCTATTTGCCGGAAAAGATCCCGGCCGACATGCCGCAATCGCCGGATGTCTATTGGACGGGCTTTCGCGGCCACATCCGCGGCGGCGTCTATGCGTGGACGGTGCAGACTTTTCAGCGACTGCGGGATGCGGGGGTGAATTGCGAGCTGTCGGATCAATTGCCGTCGGAAGGTATTTTTGTGGCACATCGTAAGTCGGTGCCGCGCAACTTTGTGCCGCCGCCCGGAGTGCTGTTTGTTTGCCTGCGAGCGGATGCGACGTTTCATCCGTTTGCCCACTGGCACGTGGTGATCAATCAGCTCGCCCTGAATGGGTGGTATCCATCGGTCTACATGCCGCACTGGCCGCAGCCGGGGTTGATTCCGCGCGACCCAAAACGGGGCGATCGCTGGGAGAACGCGGCGTTTTTCGGAGATGATGCCTGCATTGCGGGCGAGATGCGCAGCGACGAATGGACAGGGATATTGCGGGAGCTGAAGCTGAACTGGAACCATGTGCCGCCGGAGAAGTGGCATGACTTCAGCGAGGTCGATGTGGTGGTGGCGATCCGCGATTTTGTGGGCAAGCATCGCTATGCAAACAAGCCGCCGACGAAGCTTTTCAATGCGTGGCATGCGGGAGTGCCGGCGATCCTAGGGCAGGAGTCGGCGTATGAAATGCAGCGGCAGGGAGCGCTGGATTATCTGGAGGCGCGAACGGTGCCGGACCTTGTCGCGGCGTTGCGTCGGATGCGCGATGAACCGGAGCTACGGAGGGCGATGGTGGCCAACGGGCGGGAACGGGCGAAGGAGAGTGATCCGGCGGTGATTACGAAGCGGTGGCGGGAGTTTTTTGAGACGAAGGTGGTGCCTAGTTATGAGAAGTGGCGCGGCGCCGGTGACGGGCGACGGCGCTGGCATCGTTGGAATGGGCTGCTCAAGACGAAAGCGCAGGACTGGCAGGAGCGGTTTTGGCACTGATCCTTTTGCCAAGCTGGTGAGGAAAGGCAGAAATCAGAGGTCCTTCGCAAGCTCAGGATGACCGGCTTTTTTGAACCCTTCGGGAAGTTCCCGCTATCCGATCAGATCGCGAAGTCTTGGTACTCGGGCTTTACCGGTTCGGTGGGCGGGAAGAGCATGCCGGCGCCGACGGTTTGGTTGCTGCCTTGTTCGATGAGGATGAAGGAGCCGGTGAGGCGATTGGTGGCGTAGCCGTCGAAGATGAGCGGTTTCGAAGTGCGTAGATGGATTTCGCCGATGCCGTTCATCGTCAACTCCGACGGCTCCGACTCGGGCTCGAAGGTTTGGATATTCGTCCGATTATCGAGGCTGGTGATTACTGCCTGCACGGTCTGCGCGGCGTGCTTGAGGAAATATTTTTTCCCGCGTTGCAGCGGACGCTGGTTGATCCAGCAAACGTGCGCGCGCAATTCCGTGTCCATGCCGGGAAGATTGTCCAGATCCACGATCATATCGCCGCGGCTGACGTCGATATCGTGCTGGAGGCAAAGCGTGACGGACTGAGGCGCGAACGCTTCCGCGACGAGGCCATCATAGGTCCAAATTTTCTTGATGGTCGTCTTGATGCCGGCGGGCAGGACCATCACTTGCTGTCCGGTCTTGACCAGGCCGCGCGCGATCTGGCCGCTGAGTCCGCGGAAATCGTGCAAGGCATGATCCTTGGGGTTGTTCGGGCGGTTCACCCACTGCACCGGCATGCGGAAGGTGGTGAGGTCCCAGTCGCTGGCGATATGCACCGTCTCAAGGTGGCCGAGGAGAGTCGGGCCTTGATACCACGGGGTATGCACCGAGGCGTCGACGACGTTGTCGCCATTGAGCGCGCTGATGGGGATGAACTTGACATCCTTAAGCACGCCTAGCTTTGGTAGAAAGGCCTCGATATCATCGCGGATTTCGAGGAAGCGCTCTTCCTTCCAATCAACAAGGTCCATCTTGTTCACCGCAAAGACGACGTGCGGGATGCCGAGCAGGGCCGCGATGTAGCTGTGGCGGCGGGTCTGCTCGATCACCCCCAGGCGTGCGTCGACCAGCACCACGGACAAATTCGCGGTGGAGGCGCCCGTGACCATATTGCGCGTGTACTGCACGTGGCCCGGCGTATCGGCGACGATGAACTTGCGGCGCGGCGTGGCGAAATAGCGGTAGGCAACGTCGATCGTGATCCCCTGCTCGCGCTCAGCGCGCAGGCCGTCGGTAAGATTGGCGAGATTGATCTGGCCGCCACCGGTAATGTCGGCGGAACGCTCCAGCGCTTCGATCTGATCTTCCATCAGATTCTTGGAATCGTAGAGCAACCGCCCGATGAGCGTGGACTTGCCGTCGTCGACGGAGCCGCACGTGTTGAACCGCAATATCTCAATGGGATGGACAGACATCGGCGCGTTCAAAAGTATCCTGCCTTCTTGCGATCCTCCATCGCGGCCTCGCTCGACTTGTCGTCGGCGCGCGAGCCGCGTTCGGTCACGCGGGCGGCGGCGATCTCGGCGATGATATCGTCCACGGTATTGGCGGGGCTCTCGACGAGGCCCGTGCTGATGATGTCACCGATGGTGCGGACGCGGACCACCACGTCCTTCACTTCCTCTTTTTCTTTCGGCGGCAAAATGTCCGTAACCGGGAGCCATTGGCCGCCACGGCGGACGGCCTGGCGCTTGTGAGAGAAATAGATCGTGGGCACCTCGAGGCGCTCGCGCTTGATGTATTCCCAGATGTCCATCTCCGTCCAATTCGAGAGCGGGAAGACGCGCATGTTTTCCCCGGGATTTACGCGGGCGTTGTAGATGTTCCAGATCTCCGGGCGCTGGTTCTTCGGGTCCCACTGGCCAAAGGAATCACGGAAGCTGAAGAAGCGCTCCTTGGCGCGGGCCTTTTCCTCGTCGCGTCGCGCGCCGCCGATGGCGCAGTCAAACTGAAACTCGTCAATCGCCGCGAGCAGCGTCGGGATTTGCAGCCGGTTGCGGCTGACCTCGCCGGGCGTCACCACCGCGATGCCGGAAGCGATGGCGTCCTCGACCTTGCGAATAATGAGCTTCCCGCCGAGTTCCGCCGCACGGCGGTCACGGAATTCATTGAGCTCGGGAAAGTGATGCCCGGTGTCCACGTTGAGGAAGGGCATCGGAATATCCGACGGGCGAAACGCTTTTTCCGCGAGGCGCAGGAGGCAGATGGAATCCTTGCCGCCGGAGAAGAGCAGCGTGGGCCGCTCAAACTCCGCCGCCACCTCACGCATGATGTGGATCGACTCGGTCTCGAGATACTGGAGGTGATCGAGATGGTAGGAGGAAGTCATCACATCAAACGCTGGCCACGGCCGTACCACCCCACGCGGCGTGCAGGCCGCATTCGCGCTTTTCGTCGGCCTTGGCGGGATCGAAGTAATCCCACTCGTTGGGCAGATGGTGCTGCGTGAGATACTCGTGCATCTCCTTGTCGTTCCAATAGAAGACGGGGCTGACCTTGAGCGCGCCAAAATTCGCGTCGTGGCTGACGATGTCGAGGCCGGCACGATTGGGATTCTGGACCTTGCGCAGCGCGGTGATCCAGACCGTGGGCGCGAGTTCTTTCATGCCGCGTTGGAAGGGCTCGAGTTTCATCACCGTGCTGAATTCCTTGATGCGCTCTTCGTTCTCCGGCGTGGGCTCGGGCGCGCCGCCGCGGGTGGCGTCGTAATGCGCGGCAGTCATCTTCGGCACGAAGGCCTTGAGATCGAGCTTGAGCAGGCGAGTGAGCTCCTCGGCGTGCTGGTAGGTCGCCGCCTTGTTGTAGCCATGATCGATCCAGAGCACCGGGATCTCGGGCTGCACTTGCGTGGCGAGGTGCAGCACGACCGCCTCGTAAGGACGAAAGTTCGTCGAGACGAGGGCGCGGCCGCCGGCTTGCGCGATGGCCCAGCGGACGATGTCCAGCGGGGCCTTATCGCGGAGTTCCGCGTTGGCTTGGGCGATTTGGTCGGGAGTCATGGTTGGGAAGGGCGGTGGGAAAAGGGCGTGTAGCGTCGACCGGGATGCAGGGAATTTCCACCCTAAATCCGGGCAAAGTGTGTCACAAGGGCAACGGACGCAGCCGGCAAGGGCGCCCGATTACAGGGACTTCACGGCGTCGACCACGGACTGGGCGGTCATGCCGAGCACTTCCATGACTTTGCCACCGGGCGCGCTCAGGCCGAAGCGGTCGATGCCGACGACTTTGCCGTCGAGACCGACATACTTGTACCAGAGCGCGCTGACACCGGCTTCGATGGCGACGCGCTTCCGGCAGGATGGCGGGAGCACCTCGTCCTTGTAGGCTTGGGGCTGGGCATCGAAGCGGAGGAAGCTGGGCACGCTGACCACGCGCACACCTTCGCCGAGTTGCTTGGCGGCGGCGACGGCGTGCTGTACTTCACTGCCCGCGCTGAGGAGGATCGTCTTGAGCGGGCCGGTTTCCTTGACGGCGACATAGGCGCCCTTGAGCACGCCTTCACGGCGAGTCTGGACCGGAATGTCGTTGAGGTTCGGCAACACCTGGCGCGAGAGCGCGAGGAGCGTGGGGCCATTCGTGCGCAGGAGCGCGGCGGCGAAGGCACCGGCGGTTTCTTCCGGATCGGCCGGACGGATCACGTCGAGATTTGGGATGACGCGCAGGCCGCTGACGGTTTCGACCGGCTGATGGGTCGGGCCGTCTTCACCGACACCGACGGAGTCGTGAGTGAAGATGTAGATCACGCCGAGGCCGCTGAGGGCGGCGAGGCGGATGGACGGACGGCAATAGTCGGCAAAAACGAGGAAGGTCGCGCCACTCGGACGGAAGATGCCATCGTAGGCGAGGCCGTTCAAGATGCCGCACATGCCGTGCTCGCGGATGCCGAAACGGATGTTACGTCCGCCGGGATTGCCGGCGTTGAAATCCTTCGCGTCATTGATGTAGTTGAGCGTTGAGCCGTAGAGGTCCGCGCTGCCGCCGATGAGGGAAGGGACGGCCTTGGCCACGGCCTGGAGGACGTCGCTACCCGCCTTGCGAGTGGCGATCTTGGCGTCGGCGGGGAATTGCGGGATCTGGTTCAGGAGATCGGCCGGGATTTCGTTCTTCAGCGCGACGTCGAGTTCTTTGGCCAGCTCAGGGTTGGCCTTGATCCACGCTTGGTAGGTCTTCGACCACTCACCGTATTGGGCCTGGAGCTTTTTGGTGTGTTCGGCAAAGAACGCGCGGGTTTCCTGGCTCACGAAGAAGTGCTCGCTCTCGGGCAGACCCAGCGCCTTGCGGGCGGAGTCCACGAATTTCGCGCCGCCTTCGCCATGGGCCTTGGCGGTGCCGGCGACCTCGGGGATGCCCTTGCCGATGATGGTCTTGGCGATGATGATATGCGGCTTGCCGGTGCTGACCTTGGCCTTTTCAAAGGCGTGCAGGAAGGCCTGCATGTCGTTGCCATCGATCGTCTGCACGTCCCACTCGATCGCCTCGAAACGCTTGGCGGCGTCTTCGCTCTGCGTCTCCTTGGCCATGGCGTCGAGCGTGACGTCGTTGGAATCGTAAATGAGGATGAGGTTATCGAGCTTGAAGTGCCCGGCAAAGGCGATGGCCTCCATGGCGACGCCTTCCTGCATGCAGCCGTCGCCGGCGAGGACGATGATATGGTTGTCGAAAATTTTGTGGGCGCCGGTGTTGTATTTCGCCGCGGCCATCTTCTGGGAGACGGCATAACCGACGCCGTTGGCGACGCCCTGGCCGAGCGGGCCGGTCGTGGCCTCCACGCCGAGGGTCTCGTGGAACTCCGGGTGACCGGGAGTGTGCGAGCCGAGGGCGCGGAATTTTTTCACCTGCTCATGATCGACGCTGGCGTAGCCGCTGAGGTGCAGCCAGGCGTAGAGAAACATGGAGCCATGGCCGGCGCTGAGGATGAAACGATCGCGGTTGAGCCACTTCGGTTCCGCCGGGTTGTAGGTGAGGGCGTGGCCCCAGAGAACGGCGCCGATTTCCGCGCAGCCGAGCGGAAGGCCGAGATGGCCGGAGGCAGAAACGTGAACGGCGTCCATAGCGAGGCCCCGGGCCTCGTTGGCCGCCTGCGAGAGGGCAGCGATATTGAGTGTCATAGATTTTTGAAGAGCGGAGAGAGTAGGGGCTGGGGATTTGAAGTCAAGAACGGGGAGAATGCGCTTATTGGGTGTTGGATGTTGGGCGTTGGATGTTGGATGTTTTCCTCTGTGATCGCGGCGATTGGAAAACATCCAACACCCAACATCCAATAACGGACCTGCCACTTCCCCTCCTTGGAAACCACCCCTGCCCTTTTGCTGCGCAAGACCAAGCTCACGGAGACGAGCTTGATCGTGACGTGGTTTACCGAGGCCCACGGGAAGATCCAGACGGTGGCCAAGGGGGCGCGGCAGCCGAAGAGCCGGTTTGCGGGGGTGCTCGACTTGTTTTTTGACTGTGAGATCCAGTTTGCGCGCAGCCAGAAGAGCGAACTGCATATCCTGCGCGAGGTGGTGCTGCGCAATCCACACGAAGGGCTGCGGGTGGACTACTCGCGCGTGGCGCTGGCGGCGTACTTCGTGGAATTGATCGAGTTGGTGACGGAGACGGATCATCCGGTGCCGGAGCTGCACGACCTCCTGAAGCGGGCGTTCAGTCACTTGAATGAGAAGCCGGCTTCGTTGCGGGCGCTGTTGCACTTCGAGACGGAGTTGGTGCGGCTGCTGGGGATTCAAGGGCAGGAGAATGTCACCCCGGCGGTGGCGATGGGGCGGGTGTACCATCGATTGCCGAAGGCGCGGCCGGGGCTGCTGAAAATGTTGAGGTAGCTGCTCCGCCAACTTTCAGAGGCAAAGCTTGACGCTGTGGAGTGGGCACGGGACGTTCGCGCGATGCTCCCGATTTCTGGTGAAACCTTTCCCGTCACTGCCGCAGAACTCTCCGCCGCGCTCGAGCGTGGCTTTGGTGCCGGAGGCATTACCTCGCCGACGATCACGGCAGAAGGAGCGTATCCGCAATTGGCGAAGCTGAGCATCGATCTGACGGGTGCCGAGCTCACGAGGGACGATCGGCTGCGGAGTTTTGACGGCGCGGCGGCACGGACAGTCACGGTGGGACTGTTTGAGATGTGGGGCGAACCGCTCTATTTCGAGAAGGCTCCGGTGAAGGCGCGGCTCAGCGGCGAAGCGGTGCAGATGCGGATCACCGGCGATCCTCAAGTCGGCAGCCTGGTGCTGGAAAGCGCGGCGGCGGGGAAGGTCTCGGTTGAAGCCTCGATTGAGGCGCTGGAGGGTCTGTTGCAATCGTTGGCGGCGGAGGCGGCGAAGAAGCAAGGCATTGAAGTGAAGAAGACCAAATTGACGCTCACGCAAGACGGGCCGCGGGCCGTTTCCTTTCGGGCCGAGGTCACGGCGAAGATCTTCGTAATGAGTGCGATGCTGGCGCTGACGGGGCGGCTGGAGATCGATGACGAATTCAATGCGAAGCTCTCCTCGCTGGGACTGGATGGCGACGCGATGGTGACCAATCTGGCGGGGAGCTTCCTGCGGCCGCGACTGGATAAGCTGGAGGGGAAGGTGTTCCCACTCTTCGCTTTCCTGCCGGCTGGGCTGCAGCTCCGCGATATTGAAGTGTCGGTCGCGCCGGCGCTGCAGGTGCAGGCGCGGTTTGGCGGCGGTGTTTAGACGCCGGTCGGCGTCGCGCGATCGGAGCGATGATCCATTCCCGGCGCGTGGGAGCACGCGCCCTACACCGTCGATCCCGCTTACTTCGCGGTGCTGGCGGTGGCGGTCTTCGGGTTGCGGGAGAGGTCGATGAGGTCGTTGAGGATGTTCAGCGACTCGATCTTGATCGGGTCGAAACGCTCCAGCCGGTTCGTGGACTCTTCATCATCGGCGGCATCTTCCTCGGCGGGTGTCGCGGGTGCGGCGCCGTCGGCGGTCTTCTTGTCGGGCTTCTCGAAGGTGACGAGCTGGAGGTCGGGCTTGGCGACGTTGTCGAGGGTGATGACGTAGGTCTTCGCGTTGGGCTGCTTGATTTTCTCCCGAGCGGCAGTGCGCTTGTCGCGGCGGGCCTTGTCCTGGTCGATTTCGGCCAGGCGAACCTTTTGATTCAGCGAGACCTTATTGTCGCCCAAGCGCTTTTTCACTTCGTCGAGGTCCTCGGTGATGTAGCGGAACTCCGGATCGGCGGCCACGCGGGCGGCGGAGCGCTGGCGCAGGTCGTTCTTAAAGAGCGGATGATCCCATTTGTCGAAGTCGACCGGCGGGACGGTGTCGTAAGGCAGCGGGCCCTTGAGGGCGCTTTCGCCGATCTCCGGGCGATCGAACAGCGAGGGTAGGACGACGTCGGACTCGACGCCTTTGTGCTGCGTGGAGCCACCGGCGATGCGGTAGAACTTCTGGATGGTGAGCTTGAGGGCGCCGGCTTCGTTGTTGCCGCTGCCGAGGAACGGCATGATGCGGCCGATTTCCAGCATGGTCTGCACGGTGCCTTTGCCGAAGCTGCGCTGGTCACCGACGATGACGGCGCGATTGTAATCCTGCAGGGCGGCGGCGAAGATTTCGCTGGCGGAGGCGCTAAGGCGATTGCAGCAAACGACGAGCGGTCCGTCCCAGGCGATCGACGGGTCGCGATCCTTGGAAACGTGGATGTTGCCATTGCTGTCCTTGGCCTGCACCACGGGGCCGCGCTTGATGAAGAGGCCGGTGAGGTTGACGGCTTCCTCGAGCGAGCCGCCGCCATTCTTGCGCAGATCCACGACCAGACCCTGGATGTGTTCCTGCTTGAGGCGATTGATCAGCGCGAGCACGTCTTTCGTGGTGCTCTTCGCGCCGGCAGCGCCGCTGTGCTCCATGTCCGCGTAGAACGAAGGGAGAATGATCCAGCCGAGGCGGATGGGATTTCCATCGGGGCCGGTGCGCTCGATGATCTCGGCCTTGGCTTCCTGTTCCTTGAGTTTGATCTCGTCGCGCTTGATCTCGATGATCTTGCGGACCGATGGGTCGGTGGCGGTGGCCGGGATGACCTGGAGGCGCACGATGGTGTCTTTCTTGCCGCGGATCATCTCGACGACCTTGTCGAGTTTCATGTCCACGGAATCGACGAAATCCTTGTCGCCCTGCGCGACGCCGGTCACGCGGTCGCCGACCTTGAGGCGGGCATCCTTGGCGGCGGGTCCGCCAGTCACGAGCTCGGCGATCTTGGCGTAGCCGTCCTCGGAATGGAGCACGGCGCCGATGCCGACGAGCGAGAGGCGCATGTTGATCTGGAAATTATCCAACTCGCTCTTGCTCATGTACTCGGAGTGCGGGTCGTAGGTGAGCGCGAGGGTGGTGAGGAAGCCCTTGATGATGTCTTCCTTGTTCTGCTCGTGGAGATTGCGCAGCATCTGGTCGTAGCGGCGGGTGAGCACCTTGACCGGGACATCGGTGGCGTGCTTGTTGAGCGTCTCCTGCAAGAGCTCGCCTTCGATGCGGTCGCGCCAGAGCGTGTCGGCCTCGGTGTCATCCTTCGGCCAGGCGGCTTTCTGGCGGTTCACCTCGACGGAGCGATTGCTGGTAAAGTCGTATTTCTGGGTGAGCAGTTCCTTGACCTTGGCGACGCGATCCTCGACGTGCTTTTTGTAGATATTGAAAATGGTGAAGGCCGGGTCGGGATTGCCGAGCAGCACATCGTTGTTCAACGTGTTGCCAAACTTCGCGGTGAAAAGATCGACGTCCTTTTGCGTGAAGTAGAGGTGGTTGTAATCGAGAGCCTCGAGGTAATTTTTGAGAAAGCGCTGGGAGACTTTCTCGTCCAGCTTCATGCGGCTGTAGTGCCCCTGCTCGAGCAACCGCCCGACAGAGATCTCGATCTGGCCCGGGTCGGGCGTATCGGCCCGGAGGCTGGCTGCACCAAGCGCCAAGGACAGAGCCAGGGGCGCGCAATAAGCGAAGAGATATTTCATCGAACGATTTGGTCTTAGGGAAACGGCTGATCAAGCTGACAGAAATCAATAAAAGCGCAAACCCGACTTCATAAACTTGCAGGGCGGGGGCTAATACTGCTTCGTCGAGGGGCGCACTCACGGTTGCAAGAACCGTGCTTACCCATGCAACTCGACTCATTCACCGGCGGAATCTTTGACACCAACTCGTTCTATCTGCTCAATTCTGGCATCCTGATCGATGCGCCCCAGGGTGCGGCGGACTGGCTGCAGGAGAAAGGGTATCGCATTTCCACCCTGCTGCTGACCCATGGGCACATCGACCACGTGTGGGATGCAGCGCGCATCCAAAAGGA
Organism: Chthoniobacter sp.; assembly: GCF_040003245.1. Lineage (NCBI taxonomy): Bacteria > Pseudomonadati > Verrucomicrobiota > Spartobacteria > Chthoniobacterales > Chthoniobacteraceae > Chthoniobacter > Chthoniobacter sp. Next base: position 2,258 of record NZ_JBDUCX010000016.1, on the reverse strand, counting down.
GCAGGGCTGCCGGGTCGGCTACCACGCGGATACCGAGCAGATGGTGACGGAACGGGATTTTTTCAAGAGCTTCGGTTACATGTGGGAAATCGAGCCGATTGCGCCGGGCTTTCATATTGATGAGGCCGATTCGGTAGTGATCGAGGGGCAGGAGTTCCAGGTGCTGCTCGTGCCGGGGCATTGTCCGGGCAGCCTGTGCTTTCTCGACAAAAAGGAGGCGGTGCTTTTTGGTGGGGACGTGTTGTTTGCGGGCGGGGTGGGGAGATGGGATTTGCCGGGTGGGGATGGGCCGCTGCTTTTCAAGGGGATCAAGGAGAAGGTCTTTGCGCTCGACGACGACATCACGGTGCTGCCGGGGCATGGGCCGGCGACGAAAATCGGGATCGAGCGAGAGACGAATCCCTACGTGGGGGAAGGAAGCAGCTTTACCTGAGGCGGAAGGGCGGCATTTGTAGCCGGGTTCAGTGAACCCGGAATCGGCCTCACCGAGGCCGGCTACAGCCAGAGCGTCCACTTTGTAGAGTCGGAACTGGCCGGAACTCTCCGTAATTCCCAGCGAATCGGGGATTGGATTCACGGAGCACCGGGCATGAAGCGGGAGCGTGTAGCTGTAGCCGGGGTCAGTGACCCCGGAGGCGGCCTCACTGAGGCCGGCTACAACCCGAGCGACCACTTCGTAGAGTCGGAACCGGCCGGAACTCTCTGTAGCTCCGGATGAATGGGGATTGGAATTGACGGGTCGCAGACCGCGACGCGGGCGGATGTGGTCGTAGCCGAGGTCGGCGACAACGGGCGGCTCCCATCTTCTAGAGTCGGAACTGGTCGGAACTGGCCGGAGTTCCAGAGTAACTGGAGGAAGAGCGACCGTCGGAGAAGACGTGGAATTGGCACTCCCCGGAAGCCGGTCCAGCAACATTTCCGAACCTGCGAAAAAAAATGAGGCACGATTAGGCACGATCAGGCACGACTGCTCTGGATTACGACCGCCCGACGACTGCACGAAGGCGTCGTTCCGACTCCCGCCAGACGAACCCCTCACACTGCTCATAATGGATGATGAATACATTGATCGATTGCTGCCTGCTGCTGTGACTTCCAGGAGCTTCCATTCCCGCATGCCACACCCCAATCCCTACCAAGTCGCGTTCCCACGTCCCATTCCCTCCAACCCCGGAATCATAGCGAAGTTTAGGCGGATTTCAAGCGGAGGCCTTCCCATTTAAACACGGCTGGTCTCGGCCCCTCCCTGCCGCTGGTGTGAGGCCTCGTGCCTTGTTGACCCGGGTCGCTGGAATCGCTATTTTTCTGTCATGTCCACGCAGCAACTCACGGCCGAAGCGATGGCGCTTCCCCTCTCCGAACGAGTTTCGCTCGCCCAGGCGCTGTGGCAGAGTATCGAGGCGGGTTTGGCCGATACCGACGAGCGCGCAGCGGGGCGTGAAGCCGTCCGGCGAGATCAGGAGCTTTCTTCTGGCGCGGTGGAGGGTCGCACTCACGAGGAGGTCATGCAGGCTGCGCGGCGCGCTCTGGGATGCGGCTGATTTACCATCCTGAAGCTGAAGCGGAACTCATCGAAGCGGCTCAGTTTTACGAGCGGCGCGTTCCGACTCTCGGTGCTCAATTTCTCGACGCGGTCGACCGTGCCGTCCGCATCATCGAGAACAGTCCCGAGCGGTGGAACATTGTTGAGGAAGACGTCAGGCATTACCTCATGCCTCGCTTTCCTTACGCCATCTACTACCGGTCACTTTCCGACCAGCTTCGCATTCTCGCCTTCAAGCACCACAGCCGTCATCCGGATTACTGGCGCAACCGCATCTCAGACTGAACTTGAACTATGAAATCGCTCGAACCACCCCCTGCAGCAATCAGCGATTCAAACGCAACCGAGTTACTGCGGCTTTGGGCGGCAAACGGGAAGCTTGATGTTGCCATCAACCTAGGGGCATTCCAGGCCCAAGGTCATGACGAGGCGAAAGCCTGGGGTATCGTCATTTCCGATTTCACCCGCCACGTTGCGCGAGCGCTCGCGCAACGCTACGGAAGGAATGAAGAACAGGAAATGGCCAAAATTCGGGATTCATTTCTGCAAGAACTCGTTGGTCCGACTTCACCGGTCACAGGAGAGTAACCGGGCACAGACACGCAAGATGAGCGCCCGAAGAGGCCGCTACATCCGCTCGGGGACCTCGATGCCGAGGACGCCGAGGCCTTGCTTCAGGACGCGGGCGGTGGCGTCGCAGAGGGCGAGGCGGGTG